>CAYWND010000268.1:0-4670 GCA_964459085.1 uncultured Oceanibium sp.
GGAGATGAAGATCTTCTGCCCCGTAACCGCGTAGGTGCCGTCGCCCTGCGGCTCGGCCTTGGTGCGCAGTAGGCCCAGATCGGTGCCGCAATGCGGCTCGGTCAGGTTCATCGTCCCGGTCCATTCGCAACTGACCATCTTGGGCAGGTAGGTGTCTTTCTGCGCGTCCGAGCCGTGGGCGTGGATCGCGGAATAGGCGCCGTGGGTCAGGCCCGGGTACATGTTCAGCGCCATATTGGCGGCCGAATGGGTCTCGCCAACGGCCGTGTGCAGCACATAGGGCATGCCCTGTCCGCCATAGTCGGGGTCGCAGTCTAGGCCGGTCCAGCCGCCCTCGCGCAGGGTGTCGAACGCCTCTTGAAACCCGTCGGGCGTGCGCACAACCCCGTTTTCCAGCACGCAGCCCTGGGTATCGCCGGTCACATTTGTCGGGGCCAGCACGTCGCGTGCGATCTTGCCTGCCTCGTCCAGGATCGCGCTGGTGAAATCCCGATCCAGTTCGCCGTAGCCGGGGATTGCGCTTTGGCTGATGTTCAACACGTCGTGCAGAACGAAGTCGAGGTCTTTGACGGGGGCATTATAGACGGGCATGTCGGGTCTCTCTGCTGACGTTTGGATGGTCGGCCGGGTGGCGTCGCCGGGCTACTCGGCTGCTTTCTTGATGCCGTTCTTGGCCATGAAATCCTCGCCCCATTTGAGCTGGGTTTTCAGGTCGTCGATGGCGTCGTTCAGTTCGTCGCGCTGGGCGATCATGGCGGCCAACCGTTCCTGGCCCACCTCGTAGGTGCGGGCGATCTGGGTCATCTGCTGGTCGCCGATGTCGTAGAGGTTCAAGAGCTGGCGGATGTCCTCCAGGCTAAAGCCGAACCGCTTGCCCTGCAGGATCAGTTTCAGGCGGGCGCGGTCGCGGCGCGTGAACAGGCGTTTCTGTCCCTCGCGGATCGGAAACAGCAGTTCCTTGGCCTCATAAAAGCGTAGCGTCCGGGGCGTGACGTCATATTCCTTGCACATCTCGCCGATGGTCAGGGTTTCGTTGCTCTGGGTCATGGCATTCCCGAGTGTGATTTCAAAAAGGGTCACTTTGGTTCACTCCGGAGTATATAGTTGACGTGCGCGTCAACTCAAAGCAGAAAGTTGACGTTCACGTCAATGTGTTACGTGGCGGAACCCTGTTTGAAGGCCGCGTCCAAGGCACTCAGATGAGCCGCATTGGCCCCGCGAGATGGGTGCGGGGCGTAGCAGATCGCGATCCCTCGGGCGCCGAGGTGGCGAGACAATTCGGCACCCCCAAGTGCAAGTCCGGCCACCCGGCCCAGCGCGATCACTCTGCGCAGGTTGGGCATATGATCGATCGTGAACGTCACCGCCGGGCGACTTGCGCCCAGTACTCTAGTCAGGTCACGAAGCGGCGCTGAAACGTCTGGATCGTCCTTCAGGAGGAAGCACGCCGACGCATATAGAAACCCGCAGTCTAAGTTTCCAGCATCCGCGTCGAGGACCCCTAGTTCTACCAAGAAACGCTGAAGTCGCCGATTGGTGCGAGCCTCGGGATTATGACTGTAGGGCGCGGGGTGTCCGTTCCGTGCCCGGTTCGCGACCCAGAGCGCTGGATAGAAATCCTGCGCCAAAAGCAGCGTGTGGCCGGACCAGTCGCCAAACAGCGATTCCGTTCCCCAAAGGTTGCGGTTGCCTAGCCCCATCGAGAACACGTTGACATAACCGGGGAAAGCCAGTCTTCGCACCGCATCAGGGACATCGGGTGTCGCGAACTCCATGCCGACAAGTGTCTCGCGGCTGGCGCCCAAAAACAAGCTGCCGCCACGGAATCCCGCCCTTCACTGTTTTCCAGTTTTTTACGTTCCGCACCGGTGATATGCGGGAAAGTATGGAGTCGCAGAAGAAGCTGAAGGCCGCGCGCCAGTTCATCGAGGCGCTGCCCCATTCGCGGGACCTGGGCATGGTCCTGGACGAGATCGGGGACGGCTATGCGGTAATGACGGTCGGCTATGACCCCCGGTTCGTGGGTGATCCGGCGTCCGGCGTGCTGGCGGGCGGGGTGATCACTGCGCTCTTGGACACGTGTTCGGGGACCGCAGTAATGGCCCATCCCCATGCCCCCGGCGGAACCGCCACCATAGATCTGCGCATCGACTACATGCGCCCGGCCGAACCCGGCAAGACAGTAACGGCGCGGGCTGAGTGTTACCGCATCACCCGTTCCGTCGCCTTTGTTCGCGCCAGCGCCTGGACAGAGGATCCAGATACGCCGGTGGCGGCAGCGAACGGTGCCTTTACAGTCGAGCCGGGCCGCAGGGCAACGGCTGTCTGATGGCGCGCCCCCGTCCCGAACCGGTTCAGATCGTCAAGGAACGGCGCGAGAAAGCGCTGGCCGGGTTGGTCAACTCGTCACCCTACATCCAGCATCTGGGTGTCAGTTTCGAGCGCAAGGGCGACGAACTGACGGCGGTGCTGAACTACTCGGAGCGGTTGATCGGCAACCCGATCCTGCCCGCGCTGCATGGCGGGGCAATCGGGGCCTTTCTGGAGATCGCCGCGCTGATGGAGCTAAGCTGGGCCATGGTCTGGGAGCGAATGGAATCGGGCGGCGAAGCGGCCGCGGCGATCGAGGCAGGCCACTATCCGCCGATGCCCAAGACCATCGATTTCACCATCGACTACCTGCGCTCGGGCCTGCCGCGCGACGCCTATGCGCGGGCCCGCATCAATCGGTCCGGCCGGCGCTATGCCAGCGTCCATGTCGAGGCCTGGCAGGACAACCGTGCACGCCTGTTCGCGCAGGCCACGGGCCATTTCCTGATGCCCAGGCAGGATGGCTGAGCGTCTGACCCACGGACGCGTTCTGCGTATCGCGGGGCCCATCGTTCTCTCGAATGCAACTGTCCCGATCCTGGGTGCCGTCGACACCGGCGTGGTAGGCCAGTTGGGCGAGGCCGCGCCGATCGGGGCAGTAGGTATCGGGGCGGTGATCATCGCCGCGCTCTACTGGTTCTTCGGATTCCTGAGGATGGGGACCACGGGTCTGGTGGCCCAGGCTCGCGGGGCGGGAGATGTGCCCGAGACCGGCGCCCTGCTGATGCGCGGACTGATGATCGGGCTGGCGGGAGGCGTGATCTTTATCCTGCTGCAACTGCCGCTGTTCGGGCTGGCGTTCCGCGTGGCCCCGGCCAGTGCCGAGGTCGAGGGGCTGGCCCAGACCTATCTGTCGATCCGGATCTGGGGCGCGCCCGCAGCCATCGCGATCTTTGCCGCCACTGGCTGGCTGATCGCGCTGGAACGGACGCGGGCCGTGCTGGTGTTGCAGCTGTGGATGAACGGATTGAACATCGTTCTGGACCTGTGGTTCGTGCTGGGATTGGGCTGGGGCGTTGGCGGCGTGGCGACGGCCACCGTGATCGCCGAAGTCTCGGGTCTGATGCTGGCGCTTTGGCTGTGCCGGGACGCGTTTGCCGGCGATCAGTGGCGCGACTGGGTACGCGTGTTCGATCGCGCCAAGATCCGACGGATGATGGAGGTCAACGGCCACATTCTGATCCGGTCGCTGCTGCTGCAGGGGTCATTCATGACCTTCCTGTTTCTGGGCGCGGACCTGGGCGACGTGACGCTGGCGGCCAACCAGGTCTTGCTGCAATTCCTCGAGATCACGGCCTACGCGCTGGATGGATTTGCCTTTGCAGCCGAGGCGCTGGTCGGCGGCGCGATGGGCGCGCGAGACCGGGCCGCCTTGCGGCGGGCGGCGATCCTGTCCTCGATCTGGGGAATGGGTCTTGCGATCCCGCTGGGGATCGCGTTCTGGGTGTTTGGCCCGCGTATCATCGATCTGATGGCTACGGCCCCCGAGGTGCGCACGGCGGCGCGGGCCTATCTGCCCTGGATCGCTATCGCCCCTATTCTGGGCGGGCCATCCTGGATGCTGGACGGGATCTTCATCGGGGCGACGCGGACCAAGGCGATGCTGAGTGCGATGTGGATCTCGGTCGCGGTCTATGTGGTGGCACTGATGATCCTGCTGCCCCCATACGAAAACCACGGGCTGTGGGCGGCACTGATGGTGCTGAACATCACCCGCGGCATAACCCTCGGCGTCCGGTATCCTGCACTGGAGGCATCGGCTGGTGCGCGGTCCTGACTCGCCGCCATCCCGGAATAGGATTTCACGGCTCTGTCCACCTTATCCTCGGGAGTTTGTATTAGCGCCGCCCCCCGCCCCATCCTTCCCACCCAACCACCGATGGTACCGGGTGGAAAATCGGGGGTTGGGTGGGGAGGATGGGGCGGGGGGCGGAGGGCAAAACGAAATCTTTGGGAGGATTGGGGGTGGGTCCGGAGATATCTCCACCTCGGCAGGAGTATTTTGAACAGAAAGAAGGCTCTTAACAAAGGATAAAGGGCCCCGTCTTTCTGTCGAAAATACTCCGGAGCGCGAGGCAGCGCCTCGCAAGGTCGCGGCACGCCGCCTCAGTCAGCAGTTTCGGTGCCCACGGCATCCGCGACCGTGGCGTGGCCGTCACGGGCCAGCATTGCGTCGAGCCCTTTGAAGATACGCGGCAGCAGACCCAGGCCTTCGTAGACCAGGGCCGAATAGAGCTGCAGTGCCGACGCACCGGCGCGGATCTTGGCATAGGCCTCTTCGGCCGAACCGATGCCGCCGA
>CAYWND010000269.1:0-1650 GCA_964459085.1 uncultured Oceanibium sp.
AAAAATGCTGCACTCAGGACTTCATGAAAGTGTTATGATGCGAAGCTATCCCCGCCGACAGGGGACAAGAACAACCGGAATCACTGACAAGGGAGCCAAGACATGAACGACATGGATCACAACGATCTTTCTGCCGACGATTGGGATGAACTGAACTTCCCGCGCCCCGAAACCCACGATTTCGACGAGGTTGTCGAACGGGCGATTTCGCGCCGTGGGTTCCTTGGTGGCACTTTGGCATTCGGGTCGGGCGCAGCCGTGATGGGCACCGCCTTCCTGAAGGGTGGCACAGCAATGGCGCAGCAAACCAGCCGCTTTGCGTTCGACCAACTTGCGCCGCAGACAGACGGCACCGTGCATGTGCCCAGCGGGTACAACTGGGATGTGCTGGTGCGCTGGGGCGATCCGCTGTTCTCGGACGCACCCGCATTTGACCCTGTTAGCGGCGTACCGACCGAAGGATCGGATCGGGTGTTCGGCGAGAACACTGACGGGATGGAGTTGTTTAATCTGGGCGACACCGAATTGCTTGTGGTGAACAGCGAATACGCCAACCGCAAGATCAACCTGCCAGCAGATCAAGAGGGGACGCCAGCATCCGCCGGGGATGTCCTGCGCTTCCAGCATTTCCAGGGCGTGACGGTCATGGAAGTGGCCGAAGGCAGCGACGGTTGGGAAGTCATTGTCGACAGCCCTTACAACCGGCGTATCCATCACAGCACACAGATGGTCCTGGACGGGCCGGCGGCGGGACATGACCTGCTGAAAACGGCCGCGGACCCGACGGGAACGCAATCGCTTGGGACCATGAACAACTGTGGGTCCGGCCGTACGCCGTGGGGGACGTATCTGACCTGCGAGGAAAACTTCAACGGCTACTTTGGCTCGACCGCCGAGAACCATGATGCCCTGCCCGAGGTGAACCAGGCAGGCTTCAAACGCTACGGCGTCGGCACCGATGGATGGGGCTATGACTACCACAAGTGGGACGAACGTTTTGATGTCTCGAAGAACCCGAATGAGCCGCATCGCGCCGGATACATCGTGGAGATCGATCCATGGAACCCGGATGCGACACCGGTCAAGCACACGGCCCTTGGCCGCTTCAAGCATGAGAACGCCGCCTGTGTTGTGGCACCGGACGGACGTGTCGTTGTCTATATGGGCGACGACGAGCGGGGCGAGTACATGTACAAATGGGTCTCCCGCGACGTCTATGTTCCGGGTGGCGACACCTCTACCCTGCTGTCCGAGGGTCAGCTGTTCGTAGCCAAGTTCAACGACGACATGACAGGCACCTGGATCGCACTGACGCCCGAAGACACGGGCATGACGGAGGCCGAGATCGCGATCTTTACGCGCATGGCGGGAACCGCGGGGTCGGCAACCACCATGCACACGCCCGAGTGGATTGCTGTGAACCCGACGGCCGTCGAGGCGTATTGCTGCCTGACCAACAACTCGCGCCGCGGTGCCAAGAACGACGATGGGTCGATCCGCACCAACGCCGCCGGAGAGCCTATGGTGCCGAACGCACCGAATCCGCGCGAGTTGAACAACTACGGGCAGATCGTGCGCTGGAGGCCGCATTACGACGACCACACGGCCTCGACGTTTGACTGGGACCTCTACGTCATGGCCGGCAACCCA
>CAYWND010000269.1:1660-4663 GCA_964459085.1 uncultured Oceanibium sp.
TATGCCGGAACGGCGAATATCAATGCCGGCAACCTGTTCAATTCGCCCGATGGCATGATGATCGACACCACCGGGCTGCTTTGGATCCAGACCGATGGTAAGGACAACAACGAAGGCGATTTCGCCGGCATGGGCAATAACCAGATGTTGGCGGGTGATCCTGTCACGGGCGAGATCCGCCGGTTCCTGACGGGCCCCAACGGATGCGAGGTCACTGGTCTGACATGGTCGGCGGACCGCCGGACGATGTTTGTCGGCATTCAGCATCCCGGCAAGCCCTTCCCGGATGGCGAAGGCAGCCTGCCCAGATCGGCGATCGTCACGGTCAAGCGCGACGACAACGCGCTGGTTGGATGAACTGACATAAAGATCGGGGCGTGCCCGCGCGGGCGCGCCCCTCTCAGGTCTGGCCGCGCCAGCCCGAATACCACATCAGGCCCCAATCCCCCAGCACACGGTCCACCCCGCCCCAGATCGCGTTGAAGGCGATCGGGTCGAGCTTTGCCGCGTGGGCGATCTCGCCAAGGCTGCGGCGGCCATCGATGCCAGCGATCAGCGGCGCAGCGGCACGATCCAACGGCTCTTCTATTGCAGAACCGCTGTCGCGAAACTTGACGCGGCCGCTGTTGGCCACCGCCTGCGCCAATTGACGTGCCTTGACGCCCTTGAGATTGGGAATACACGCGGGATCCGAAGACTGTGCGCGCCGGTTCGATGCCGTCTTCGGCACGGCATAGGCGACATGGACCTTGATCGTACCGCGCAAGGCTTCCGCGAGGCCATAACGAGCACGCGCGTCCAAACCGGGCGGAATTGCCATGCCCTTCGGCAGAAGACGCGATAGATCATAAAGCGCCGGCTGAGCAAAGCTGGACAATCGCAGACCCGCCGCGTCCAGATGATCCAGCAGCGTAGGCGCGGTCATTGCGACGTCCTGACTGTGCAACAACAGGTCATAGAATCCCGCATCGCTGGCCTCGTGATCCAGCAGATGCGGGTTCCGCTTGAAGGGATGACCTTCGGGCACATTCCGGAAAATCGCCTTCGCCTGCGCCAGCCGCTCCTTCGGTGTGCCGGCAGCCAGCGCCGAAAATGCAGCCTGCAACGGATAGACTCCGGACCGGCCCAGCGGTGCATAGACCATCAGCCCCAAGGCCCCGTCCGGTGCCAGCGCACCCGCTAATACATCGAACCCTGCCTGTGGATCCGGCAGGTGATGAAGCACCCCGCAGCAGTCAATGTAGTCGAACGCCCCGCGTTCTGCCGCCGATAGCAGATCGCCGGTTTCGAACCGGATCGACGTCAGTCCACGTACCTTGGCGCGCGCCTCGGCAATCTCGCGCGCGGACACAGACAGGTCGAGATACAAGATCTCGTGTGGGGTCTTCATGGCGGTCAGCATCGTGGCCAGTTGGATCAGCCCGTCACCCGTTCCCCCGCCTGCAACAAGGATCCGCATCGGCTGTGACCAATCGCGACGCCCGGCGAATGCGCAATGGTCCATTTCGGCCGGGTGCGATGGCGATCCGGTGAACAGCCGAGTCGCCTCGTCCGCGGGATCCCTCTCGGGATAGGGATAGGCGTCGTATTGCTCTTGGATCCGGGTCATCCGCGGGATCAGGGCATCGCCACCAGGATCCCCAGCGCATGGTGATCCGATCCAAAGCGGTCCAGCAGTTCCACGTCTGCCGTAATTTCCGCGGTGCTCATGACATGGTCGAGCGGCAATCCAGGCCAGAATGCAGCATCCTTGAAGGTCAGGCGAAATCCGGGCGCCAGCCGGGCACGCGCAGCAATCGCAATGCGATCGACCGACGACCCCCAGGGGGCCATGTTGAAATCACCCGCGACCACGAAGGGGATGTCCAATTGGCCAGCGATCTTGAGGTCGGCGACAGCGCGGATCGGGCGCATTAGACTGTTCACGTGATCGACCTGACCGTGAGGCCAGGGCCAGGCAAGATGGATCGTCGCGACGCTCAGCAGCTTGCGCTCCCCCAGGTCCAACGTTGCCCAGGCAAATCCCTTGCCGCGTTCGCATCCCGGCTCTTGCCAAAAGGGGTGTCTGGACAAAAGCGCAACCCCGCCGACCGAGCTGAACGGGCAATAGATCGTGTGCGGATAGTCCTCGGCCAACATCTCCAGAATGACGTTGTTGCCCTCGGTAACCTCTTGCAGGGTGACAAAATCCGCATCGTAGTCGGCAATAGCCGCGGCCACCGCATCCATGTCGCCATTGTCAAACCGCAGATTGTGCTGGAACCCGCGCACATTGGGTTCTTCGCCCGTACCGGTCTCCAGCACGAACGGGACGATCCCTACGGCAACCAGCAGAATCCCCGCGAAAGACAGCGTTGCGGCAACCCGCGCGACCATGAAGATCGACATCACCATCAGCGCCGCAAACACCAGAGCAAACTGCAACCTGAGCGCGCCGATCGTGTCAAAGGCCGGATGAGCTGACCCGAAAAAGCCCACGATCAGAACCAGTATGATCAGGGTTACGATCAACGCCAATGCGCCGCGAATGGCATCCAAGGCTGCTCTCCGGGTCTTGCGGTTACTCTTCGTGCACAGTCATGGGTGATTTGCCGCGACGTGGCAAGCCACGCGCTGATTTGCGCCCAAAAACGACGCGGTACTGGCGCAGATATGCAAGTGGGGCCGTTGGGATGCCTGCTTAATCGGCTGGAAACACAGGAGGTCCGGACACATGAATACCCATTCTCGTGACCGCAGAAAGATCGATCCAGCCCAAACGCGACCGGATGGATCGCCCGCCGACAACAACCGGATCGAGATCGGCCCCACGCCCCTTGCCTTTGAAGAATGGGCCGAGGCCGGGCTGGTCGCCCCAAATCTCGAGGCGATGCGCGCCTTTCGCCTGGATCGTTTGGTGGCCCAGATAAACGCGCGCGACTATGCCGGGGCGTTGCTGTTCGATCCGCTGAACATCCGGTATGCGACAGACACGACCAACATGCAGCTTTGGAACACCCACAA
>CAYWND010000270.1:0-4656 GCA_964459085.1 uncultured Oceanibium sp.
GATAGACCGGCAGCGTCGCCATCAGCGTCTTGCCTTCGCCGGTCTTCATCTCCGAGATGTTGCCCTGGTGCAGGAAGATGCCGCCGATCAACTGCACATCATAGGGGCGCAGGCCCAAGGTTCTAACGGCCGCCTCGCGCGCATTTGCAAAGGCTTCGGGCAGCAGATCGTCCAGTGACTCGCCCTGTTCCAGCCTTTCGCGAAACTCTTCGGTCTTGGCCCGGATATCGTCGTCGCTCAGTGCCTGGAAATCGGGCTCGAGCGCATTTATCTGCTCTACCATTCCACGGACGGTTTTGACCTTTCGGTCATTCGGGGTGCCGAAGATCTTCTTCTGAATGGTCTCAAGGCCCAGCATGGACGCTCCGATCCTTTTGCACGCGCCGATCCCGGCGGGCGGTCAATCTTTCGCCAGTCCGGACGCAAGCGCCTTGCTCGTCCCCTGCTAAGGCTCTATGTGGACGGGAAAAGGCCGACTGCCGGACCGGATACGGTCGGGCTTGGATGTAAGCGGCACCGGCTGGCCTGTCAACGCCACCCGCCGCAGGTCCAGCCCACAAGATGAGAGGCGCGCCAACGGCGCATCAACAGGAGATTTCCAATGCACAAGCTCTTTGCCGCAGCAATCGGCGCG
The DNA here is from genome assembly GCA_964459085.1 of uncultured Oceanibium sp. Classification (GTDB taxonomy): domain Bacteria; phylum Pseudomonadota; class Alphaproteobacteria; order Rhodobacterales; family Rhodobacteraceae; genus Halovulum. The sequence goes on from CAYWND010000270.1 coordinate 635, forward strand.
ACCCTGGCGATGGCAACGCCTCTGTCCGCGCAGGACACTGCCGATGTGACCGGCGACACCGTGCTGGCAAAGGTGGGCGGTGTCGACATCACGATGGCCCACGTCATTGCCCTGCGTCAGCAACTGCCCGAACAGTATCAGCAGTTGCCCGACAACGTGCTGTTTCCCGGTTTGCTGGATCAGATCGTTGACCAGCAGCTGCTGGCAAACGACGCCGAGGCCAGCGGCGAACTGCCCACCGTGACCCTGAAAAGGCTCGAAAACGAGCGCCGCGCAATTGTTTCCCGCGTGGCCGTGGATCAGATCGTGGGTGGTGGCGTCACCAAAGACGAATTGCGGGCCGCTTATGACGAGCAATACGTCAATGCCGACGCGGAACAGGAATACAACGCCTCGCACATCCTTGTTGAAACGCAGGAAGACGCGGCCCAAGTTGTTGCCGATCTGGAGGCCGGGGGCGATTTCGCTGAACTGGCGAAGGAACGCTCCACCGGTCCGTCCGGCCCTGGCGGCGGGTCGCTGGGGTGGTTCACTACCGAGCGCATGGTGCCGGAGTTTTCGAACGCTGTGGCGGCGTTGGAGGTCGGTGCAATCTCGGAACCGGTCGAGACGCAGTTTGGTTGGCATGTTATCCTGCTGAACGAGGTTCGCGACGTTCCGCCCCCAGCGTTTGAAGAAGTCCAAGGCCAGCTCGAGTCAAGCCTGCTCGAAGGAAAGATAACCGAGCATCTGACCGGCCTGCGAAACGCAACCGAGATCGAGATGCTGACCGATGGCGTGCCGTTGGATGCGTTCCGAAACGACGCGTTGTTGACCGAATAACCCCATGGCCGGATCGCTGCCCGTCTCGCCACTGGCACCGCAAGGCGGATTTCCAGACCTGCCGGACATCGGCGGCGTGCGGTTTGCGTCGGTCGCGGCGGGTGTGAGGTATGCCGATCGGCTGGACGTGATGCTTGCCGAGGTTGCACCTGGCAGCAGCATCGCAGGCGTCTTTACCCGCTCGGCCACGCGCGCCGCGCCAGTCCTGTGGTGTGAAACGGCCTTGGCCCAGGCGTCCGGATCAGCGGCCTATGCGATCCTGGTCAATTCCGGCAACGCAAACGCCTTCACTGGGCAAAGCGGGTTTGACGCCGTCGAAGGGATCGCATCCGCCGTTGCTGCGCGCCTGGACATCCCACCGCACCACGTCTTTCTGTCATCCACGGGTGTGATTGGCGAAGTGCTGCCCGCCGAGCGCATCACCGTAAAGATCGACGACCTTGCCGCAGCGCTGTCACCCGATGGCATCGCGGGTGCAGCCCGGGCAATCATGACGACCGACACCTTTCCCAAGGGCGCATCGGCCGAGGTTGCAGTGTCCGGCAAACCGGTGCGGATCGCAGGCATCGCCAAGGGGTCGGGCATGATCGCGCCCGATATGGCGACGATGCTGGTCTATATCTTCACCGATGCGGCCATCGACGGTGACGTGCTGCAGGCGATGCTGTCGGACCTGAACGCGACGACCTTCAACGCGATCACGGTTGATGGCGACACCTCGACATCGGACACGCTGCTGTTGGCCGCCACCGGGGCGGCGGGGAACGCGCGGATCGAGGATGCCGACAGTAGCGATGCAGCGGCGTTTCGCGAGGCGCTGCATTCGGTGATGCTGGACCTCGCCCATCAGGTCGTGCGCGATGGCGAAGGGGCGACCAAGTTCGTCACGATCTCGGTCAGCGGGGCTGAATCGGAGACCTCCGCTCATCGGATCGGCATGGCCATTGCGAACTCGCCGCTGGTCAAAACGGCCATCGCTGGCGAGGACCCCAACTGGGGCCGCATCGTCATGGCGGTCGGCAAGGCAGGGGAACCCGCCGATCGCGACCGGTTGGCGATACGGTTCGGGGATATTCTGGTGGCGGAAAAAGGCTGGGTCTCGCCCAGCTATGCCGAAGAGGTCGGCGCGGCCTATATGCAACGCGACGAGATCGAGATCGGGGTTGATATCGGTATTGGCACGGAGGCCGCCACCGTCTGGACCTGCGATCTGACCCATGGCTATGTCTCGATAAACGCGGACTACCGGTCTTGAAGATCGTCCTTGTTTCTGCGGTCGCCCTGATTGACCCGGACGGACGCGTGCTGCTGGCGCAAAGGCCCGCGCACAAATCCATGGGCGGGCTGTGGGAGTTTCCTGGCGGCAAGGTTGAGCCCGGCGAGACGCCCGAGGCCGCGCTGATCCGGGAGTTGGACGAGGAACTGGGGATCGGCACCTGGGAAAGCTGCCTTGCCCCACTGACATTCGCCTCACATGCCTATGATGACTTTCATCTTCTGATGCCGCTCTTTGCCTGCCGCAAGTGGGAGGGGACGCCGACATCGCAGGAGGGTCAGACCCTGAAATGGGTGCGCCCCGCAAGGATGCGGGACTATCCAATGCCCCCCGCGGACCTGCCGCTGATTCCGATTCTGCGCGACTGGTTGTAGCCAGCCAGCACCCGACGCCCCCCCAGAGCGCTCCCAAAGATAAAAAACACTGAAAACTTTCAGGAAATTTTTATTAACTTTTTTTAACGAGGCAGTGGAAATTGCACGCGCTGCGTGTATATTCAGGACAGGCAATATGTGGGAAAACCCGCAACTTCGGTTTCATAAATGGAATGTCAGCCATGATGCGCACGATTGTCACGTCGAGCCACATTTCGGTTCAGGGGGAATACGTCCAGACGCTGAAGGACGGGCGCGTGGTGGTCCGGATCGGTGACAAGTTGCACATCGGCCAACTGATTTCCGCCTTGCGCGACACGATCAAGCGGCCCGAAGGCGTCAGCGACTTCAGCGGCTACGCCAACCCGGCCTGACGGTCCCCTTCACAAAGACGGACATGCGACTGGCGATTTAAGTCGCCTGTGCGGTCTGTTTAACCCAGCCGCCCAACTCGGTGCCGATAATATCCATCATCATGTCGATATGCGCCGCACTGTCGTTCAGGCACGCAATGTAGGTGAAGTCCTCGCCCCCCGCCTCTTCAAAGCTTTCCTTGATCTCTTCGTTGATCTCTTCCAGCGTCTCGACACAGTCGGATGAAAACGCGGGCGCCATGATGGCCAGCTTTTTGTTGCCGGCCTCGGCCTGGCGCGCGACCTCTTCGACGGTATAGGGCTGGAGCCACTCTTCAGGGCCGAACTTGGACTGAAAGGTTGTGATAATCTCGGTTTCGTCCCAGCCCAACCGCTCGCGCAGCAGCCGTGTCGTTTTTTGACACTGGCAGTGGTAGGGATCGCCTTCCATCAGATAGCGGGTCGGCACACCATGATAGGACGTCACCAGTATGTCCGGGCGGGTCTCTAGCGAGGCATAAGTGTCTTCGACCGACTTCGCCAACGCCTCGATATAAAGAGGATGATCGTAATAGGCCGGCACCGTCCGTATCGACGGTTGCCAGTTCATCTTCATCAGCACACGAAACGCCTGGTCGCAGGCGGTTGCGGTCGTCGGCGCGGAATATTGCGGGTAGAGCGGAAAGAACAGGATCCGCTCGCACCCCTGATCCTTCATGCGCTCGATCACGTCGCGGGTCGACGGGTTTCCGTAGCGCATGCAGAAATCAACGACCACATCATCGCCCCACGCGGCCTGTACCCGCGCAGCTACGCCTTCGGCCTGCTTGCGGGTCGTGGTCAAAAGCGGACTTTCGTCATCCGCTTCGTTCCAGATCCCGCGATAGGCTTCGCCTGAAGAAAACGGCCGCTTTGATAGGATGATCAACTGCAGTAGCGGCTGCCACAACCAGGGCGAATAGTCGATGACCCGCCGGTCGGACAGGAACTCGTTCAAATACCGCCGCATCGACCAATAGTCGGTCGCGTCCGGTGTGCCCAGATTGGACAGGATCACCCCGGTCTTGGCCCTTGCGACCGACGGGTGATCGGCCGGGGCGTGGGTCAGGCGTTCCTCGCCCGGGTGTACGGGGCATTTCTTGGTCACTGGCATCTGCGCGTCATACATGATCCGGCCTTCGCGTTTCAATCGCCTGT
>CAYWND010000271.1:0-4642 GCA_964459085.1 uncultured Oceanibium sp.
CTCTCCCGGTGGCGCCCGAGCGGCATGGGCTTCGAGGTAGAACTGTTGCTGCCCGCCGATCTCGAAGCTGCCCTGGATGCGGGTCGGTGCGGCGGCGATGGCCGGGTCGGGATCGCCGCGCTGGAAGGTCAGCGGATCCTCGAATTCCTGCCCTGCGGCGAGGGCATCGTCGATGGACAGGATAGCGGGTTTCTGGGTGATCGAGATGTCGGCCAGACGGGCGGCTCTGCGCGCGGCGAGATGTGTCTGGGCGATCACCAGAAAGATCGGCTGGCCAATATAGTGGACCGTGCCGTCGGCGAGCAGCGGCTCGGGCCAGGGCGAGGGCGAGACGTCGTTGTGATGGGGCAGGTCGGCGGCCGTGATCACGTCGATCACGCCGGGCGCGGCGCGAACCGGGGAGAGGTCGATGCTGGTGATGTCGCCATGGGCGACCTGCGACAGGCCAAACGCCAGGTGCACCGTGTCAACTGGCGTGGGGATGTCGTCGGTATAGCGCGCAGCACCCGTGACGTGCAGCGGGCCGCTGTCATGCGGGTCGGGGCGGTGGACGCTCATGGCTTTGCCCCTGTGGCGGGACGGGGTCGGACGCTCCTGCTGCGCAGATCGCCCCGCCCGCCGTCCCGCAGGTGCCGCAAGCAACCCATCACGCCGCGCCCCGCCCGACGAGGCGCGTCTTGGCGCCCTGGTCTTCGTGGAAGGTTCTGAGCAACATGTTTTCAGCCGCGCGCAGGCGATAGCCAGCCGAGGCGCGCATGTCCGACAGCGGCGTGAAGTCCCGGGCAAAGGCGGGCAGGGCGGCGGTGACGGTCGCTTCGGTCCAGGGGTGGCCGATCAGTGCGGCCTCGACCGCCGCGGCGCGTTTCGGGATCCCGGCCATACCGCCGAAGGCGATGCGGGCCTGTGCGATGGTGCCGTCCCGGACCGTGATGTTGAAACAGCCGCAGACCGCCGAGATGTCCTGGTCAAAGCGTTTGGAGAGTTTATGGCAGCGCAGGCGGTCGGGTTGGGCCGGGATGAAGAGGGTCTCGACAAATTCGCCCGGGCGCCGGTCCTGCTGTCCGTATTCGACAAAGAAGTCTTCGAGCGGGATCGTGCGGCGGGTATCGCCGTGGCGGAGCGTAAGCGTGACGCCCAGCGCGATCAGCGCTGGTGGGCTGTCCCCGATGGGTGAGCCGTTGGCGATGTTGCCGCCTACCGTCGCGGCGTTGCGCACCTGGACCGAACCATAGCGGCGGATCAGTTCGGCAAAATCCGGGTAGAGGGCGCTGATATGGCCGCGTAGCCGGGCAAGCGTCACGCCTGCGCCGATGGTGGTGCCCTGGTCCGTCGTCTCGATCCGTTGAAGCTCGCCCAGGCGGTGAAGAAAGGCTACCGGCGAGAGGTCGCGCAGCCCTTTGGTCACCCACAGACCGACATCCGTGGCCCCGGCGATCAGAGTCGCGTCGGGGTGGGCGGCATACCACGCGGCAAAGCGGTCCAGATCCGTGGGGATCAGGTCGATGTGGTCGCGCGGCAGGGCCGAGATGGCCGCGCGTTCGTCGATCTCCCAGGTCGGAGGCGGGGCTTGGGCGCTGGCCTCGGCCGCGCGGATGATCGGCGCATAGCCGGTGCAGCGGCACAGGTTGCCGGCCAGCACGTCATCATAGTCCTGCCGCCCGTCCCGGTGTGCGGTATAGAGCGACATAACGATGCCGGGCGTACAGAACCCGCATTGCGATCCGTGTTCGCGCACCATCGCATCCTGGACGGGGTGCAGCGTGCCATCGGGTGCCGCAATCCCCTCGACCGTGCGCACGGCGCGACCGTGAAGCTGGGGCAGAAACAGGATGCAGGCGTTCAGGGCGCGATGCACCAGCTGGTCGCCTTCGAGCGACGAGACGGTGACCGTGCAGGCCCCGCAATCGCCCTCGTTGCAGCCTTCTTTGGTGCCCTTGAGACCGCGCGTTTCGCGCAGCCAGTCCAGCAGAGTACGGGTCGGATCGGCCTCGACGCGCACGGTTTCTCCGTTCAGAAGAAACGCGATGTCCATAGGTGACTAACCTGCCGCCTTACCTCTGGCCTTGGGTTTATCGGCGCGGTGTCGATGCGGCGTAGACCCCGCGCCCCCTGTCATGCGCATCAAAGCGGGGAGGCGCGGGTTTTGCAAGGGGGAGGTTCATCGGCAGCCGAAATCCGATGGTATGCAGCTGGTTTTGGTGCAAAGTCAGTTTGGGCCAGACGGAATGTGGAGCGCTTTGTGCAATCGCCTTTTATGGTACAAGGCCGAGACGTAGGAACCGCATAAGCCGGAGCGTGTGGCCAGCTAGGAGGGCGAGTTGGCGCCAGGCTTGTCGGTGATTCTCAAGCGACCCTTGGTATGACAGAATTTGATAGAATAAGTGGGCTATTGCACGGTGAAGTCGGGCCTGAGGTGTTTATTCGATTGAAGGCAAATGCAGCCGATCCGAAGACAACCATCAAAAAGATCTCTTCCATGTACGCCAGCGTTGCGAACTTAGAAAGCTCGGAATGGCCGGATGACGAATGGTGGGAAAAGACCTGCCCGGATGTCTAGTACGCGAGTTTGCTACATCGTTGGAAGAGCTTCGATCTCGCACCGGGTCTTGGCACTTCGGGTCATGGATTGATGCAACGAAGGTAAGAGGTTGGGAATGGTGGAGCAGTCGAACTTTCAAAAGCTCCTTCGAAATTGGCATAGTTGCCTACGATGATCCCTACTCCATCGAAACGCTACTTTTTGTAGTGCAGGCGGCAGCTCTATTGAGCTAGGCCGCTAGATTGAACGGATAATACCTAGTATTCAAGAGGATAGCACCCGCATGGGGATCGCGGTTTGACCTCTGCCGCAGCCAGATCTGTCGATCTTACGCCAACGCACAACGGTAATTCCCCCAACGTTTCCCGGATCGCGGGCTTTTGCCCGACCGAACAGATTCGTGCCCGGATCTGATTTGCACCCGACTATCCCAACGGCGCGGATGTGCGCACTTGATCCACCCATTGCAGCGCGCCTGACAGCGGCCTAGGGTCTGCCTATGAGCGCCCCTCGATTCATTCATCTTCGTGTCCATTCTGCCTATTCGCTTTTGGAAGGGGCGGTGCAGGTCAAGGCGTTGCCGGGGATGGCGGCGTCGGCCGACCAGCCCGCCGTGGCGGTCACCGACAGTGGCAATCTGTTCGCGGCACTCGAGTTTGCGGAAACTGCGGCCAAGGACGGGGTGCAGCCGATCATCGGGGCTCAGTTTCCATTGGCATATCAGACGGTTGCCCGCCCCGGGGATCGGATGCCCGAGCCGCGATCCATCGTTCTGCTGGCACAGAACGAGGCGGGGTACATGAACCTGCTGAAGCTGTCGACCTGCTATTTCTTGGAGAGCGGGGACGAGGTGCCTCATGTCACGCTGGACGAATTGGCCGCGCATTCCGAGGGCGTGATCTGCCTGACCGGCGGCGCGGACGGGCCGGTGGGACATCTGCTGCAGGACGGTCAGCGCGAGGCAGCGGGCGCCCTGGTTGCTCGCCTGGCCGAAATGTTCCCCGACCGACTGTATCTGGAGATCCAGAGGCATCCGGTGGCGGGCGCGCGCCGCACGCCTGAAGAGGCCGCGACCGAGCCGGGATTTGTCGAGATGGCCTATGGCATGGATCTGCCGCTGGTCGCGACCAACGACGTCTATTTCCCCACGCCGGATCTCTATGAGGCGCATGACGCCCTGATCTGCATTGCCGAAGGGGCGTATGTGGATCAGACCGCGCCGCGCCGCCACTTGACCGACCAGCACTATTTCAAGACCAGCGACGAGATGGTCGAGCTGTTCGACGATCTGCCCGAGGCGATCGAGACCACCATCGAGATCGCCCGGCGCTGCGCCTATCGCCCCGAGACCCGGGCGCCGATCCTGCCGCGTTTCGCCGAGGACGAGATCCAGGAACTGCGCCGCCAGGCCGAAGAGGGGCTGCGCGCCCGCCTGGATGTGATCCCGCACGCGGCCCCGGTCGAGGACTATGAAAAACGGCTGGAGTTCGAGCTGGGGATCATCGAAGGGATGGGGTTCCCCGGATATTTCCTGATCGTGGCCGATTTCATCAAATGGGCCAAGGATCATGACATTCCGGTGGGTCCCGGTCGTGGGTCGGGTGCGGGCAGTCTGGTGGCCTATGCGCTGACGATCACCGATCTGGACCCGTTGCGCTATGGCCTGTTGTTCGAGCGGTTCCTGAACCCCGAGCGGATCTCGATGCCTGATTTCGACATCGATTTCTGCATGGATCGCCGCGAGGAGGTGATCACCTACGTGCAGGAGAAATATGGCCGGGACCGGGTGGCACAGATCATCACTTTCGGTGCGCTGCTGTCCAAGGCCGCCGTGCGCGATGTCGGGCGGGTCTTGCAGATGCCTTACGGGCAGGTGGACCGGCTTTCCAAGCTGATCCCGGTCGAGGGGGTCAAGCCGGTCAGCATCGAGAAAGCGTTGGCCGACGAACCCCGGCTGCGCGAAGAGGCGAAATCCGAAGAGGTCGTGGCGCGGATGCTGGACTATGCGGGCAAGGTCGAGGGGCTGCTCAGAAACGCCTCGACCCATGCGGCTGGCGTGGTCATCGGGGACCGGCCTCTGGACGAATTGGTGCCGCTTTACAA
>CAYWND010000272.1:0-2408 GCA_964459085.1 uncultured Oceanibium sp.
GTCGGCTGACGTGACTGACCCCGTTCCGGATCCGGCGTAACGGCCATGGCCAGTGGCGTGGCCGCATCCTCCGCCGCCGCTACCAGCCGCGCCACAAGATCGCCGGGAAAGAACGGCGTGTCCCCGGCCACCGTCACAATTCGTGCGGCTCCCTGATCAGCCGCCCAATCCAGGCCTGCCAGCACGCCGCTCAGCGGGCCGGCAAACCCGGCCTGCGCATCGGCCCGAACCGGCAGGCCATAGGCCGCAAACCGGGCCGGATCGCCATTGGCGTTCAAACATATCTCTGCGACTTGGGGCGCCAGCCGCCGGATGATCCGCGACAACGCTGTCTCGCCACCGATCTCCAGCAGGCACTTGTCACCGCCGCCCATCCGCGTGGCCTGCCCGCCCGCAAGGATCACGCCCAGAACGTCAGTCACGCGCCGATCCCTTGCGCCGGGACGTCTTGGGTTCATCCTGTTGATGTGCCGGGTCCGCGTCGCGCACCAGCCGCTCTTGCCCCGCAAGGCACAGGAACCGCTGCCCCCGCAGCCGCCCGATCAGGGTCAGACCGACGTCACGGGCGATGTCCACGCCCCAGGCGGTAAAGCCGGACCGAGAGGCCAGCGCCGGTATCCCCATCAGTGCCGTCTTGATCACCATCTCCGAGGTCAGCCGCCCGGTGGTGTAGAGCATCTTGTCGCCAGCACCCACGCCCTGCATCCGCATCCAGCCCGCGATCTTGTCCACCGCGTTGTGGCGCCCGACATCCTCCATATACACCAGGGGCTCGGACCCCTGACACAGCACCGTCCCGTGGATGGCACCGGCCTCCAGATACAGCGACGGCAGGGTATTGATGCGCCGCGCCAGGGCATACAGATCCGACGTCTTGACCGGCGTGTCAGGCAGATCCGCACCCTCCAGCCCCTCCATCATGTCGCCGAACACCGTGCCAACTGCGCAGCCGCTGGTCCGCGTCTTCTTGCGCAGCTTGTCCTCGTAATCGGTCTGGCGTTCGGTGCGCACGACCACCGTCTCGACCTCGTCGTCGAAGTCGACCCCGGTGATCACATCGTCAGCCAGCAACATCCCCTGGTTGGCCAGATATCCGACCGCCAGGAATTCGGGATAGTCCCCGATCGTCATCGCGGTCACGATCTCTTGCCGGTTCAGATAGATGGTCAGCGGGCGCTCTTCGACCACGCGGATGTCGCGAGTTTCGCCATGTTCATCCACGGCCCCAACCCCACGCGTCAGGCGCGGGTCGGTCGGGTCCGGCAGGATCGGCAGATCGGGCATGGTTTCGGCATCCATCTTGGCAGGCCGCAGGGAACCACCCCAGGGCACGGGATGCAAGTCACCAGCAGTGATAGCCGACATGCAAGATTGTGGTTTTACACGCCCGGCTCGGCGCGGTATCGGGCGGGCATGGCACACAGATCCGTAAGACGGGCATTTCGCGACGGGATGGTGAACGGCATGCCGTTCGTCATTGTGGTCGTGCCGTTCGCCGTGCTGTTCGGTGTGGTCGCGACCGAGGCCGGGTTCGACCTGCTGCAGACCATGGCGATGAGCGTCCTGGTCATTGCCGGCGCCGCCCAATTCGCGGCCGTGCAATTGATGATCGAGGACGCGCCGCTGTTGGTGATCCTGGCGACCGCGCTGGCGGTGAACATGCGTATGGCGATGTATTCGGCCTCGATGGTGCCGCATATGGGCCCCGCGCCGCTGTGGCAACGGGCGCTGGCGGCCTATCTGCTGGTTGATCAAAGCTATGGCGTCGCGATCCAGCGCTACGAGGCCAGCCCACCGATGGAAACGGCCGAGAAGATGGCCTATTTCTTCGGCGCGGTCTCGATCGTCTGCCCGATGTGGTATGTCTTTACACTGGTCGGCGCGCTGGTCGGGTCAGCCATTCCGCCTGAATACGCGCTGGACTTTGCGGTGCCGATCACGTTCATCGCTCTCTTTGCGCCCTCGCTGCGCACGTTGCCCCATGTCAGCGCCGCGCTGGTCTCGATCACACTGGCCCTGGTGCTGGCCTGGATGCCCTACAATTCCGGCCTGCTGGTGGCGGCACTCGCCGCGATGCTGACCGGGGCCTTTCTGGAAATCGCGATGGAGCGCCGGGCATGATCCCCGACAGTATCATATGGTCCACCATCGTGCTTTTGGGCATCGGCACCTACCTGATCCGGTTCTCGTTCATCGGCATCATCGGAAACCGCCCCCTGCCCGCCTTTGTCCTGAGGATGCTGCGCTATACCCCGGTCGCAGTGATGCCCGCGCTGGTCGCGCCACTGGTCGTCTGGCCTCCCGCAACCGGGGGCGAGGCGGATCTGCCCAGAATACTGGCCGCCGCCGCGGCACTGGCCATCGGTGCTGGTCTGCGATCCGTGCTGGGCGCGATCTTTGGCGGCATG
>CAYWND010000272.1:2508-4604 GCA_964459085.1 uncultured Oceanibium sp.
AAGCTCGACTGCATCTGCGCCACACCGGGCAGGCGCGCCAGGTACTGGCGATGGATGCGGGCAAAATCCTCGGTGTCGGCGGCGACGACCTTCAGCAGATAGTCCGCCGTTCCGGCCATCAGGTGACATTCCAGGACATCCGGCACCCGCGCCACGGCCTTCTCGAACGCCTCGAGAATTTCATCCGACTGGCCGGTCAGGGTGATCTCGACAAACGCGGTCGACTTGCGCTCGACCTTGCGTGGGTCCAACAGCGCGACATAACCACGGATGATCCCCTCGGCCTCCAGCCGTTGCACCCGCCTGTGGCAGGCCGAGGCTGACAGGTTCACTTGCTCGGCCAACTCGGCATTGGTGATCCGCCCGGCCTTCTGCAGCACTCTCAGGATCGAAACATCCAGCGTATCCATTTTCGATCTCCGCAGAAATCACCGTTATATCGGCGTCTATAGCAAGGTTATCCCGCCCGAGCGCCTATCCGCAACACAAGTTGCAAGGAAGCGCTGGCCCAAAACCGGTAGACTCCGGCGGCAAGGAGGACGCGCCAATGACCACCATCGGATGCCCCAAAGAGATCAAGAACCAGGAATACCGGGTCGGCCTGACCCCCGCCGCCACGCTCGAGGCCACCAGCGCGGGCCACGAGGTGCTGATCGAGGCGGGCGCAGGCGCCGGTGCGGGCTTTCCCGATGACCACTACACCACCGCCGGTGCGCGCATCGTCGACACCGCCGACGAGGTCTTTGCCAGCGCCGATCTGATCGTGAAAGTCAAGGAACCCCAACCCGCGGAACGGGCTCGCCTGCGCGAGGGGCAGGTGCTGTTCACCTATCTCCACCTGGCACCCGACCCCGACCAGACCCGCGATCTGATGAGCTCGGGCGTCACCGCGATCGCCTACGAGACCGTCACCGACCCCGCCGGGGGACTGCCGCTGCTGGCACCGATGTCCGAGGTGGCCGGAAAGCTTGCGCCTCAGGTTGGATCCTGGACCCTGCAAAAGGCCAATGGCGGGCGCGGTGTCCTGTTGGGCGGCGTGCCGGGGGTCGGTCCCGCGCAGGTCGTCGTGATCGGCGGCGGGAACGTCGGCACGCATGCCGCACGGGTTGCCGCAGGCATGGGCGCGCAGGTCACGGTGCTGGACATGTCGCTACAGCGCCTGCGCTATCTGGACGACGCATTTTCCGGGGTGTTCCGCACCCGCTATGCCTCCAGGGGAAACACAGCCGAGCTGGTCGCCGCCGCCGACATGGTTGTGGGCGCGGTCCTTATCCCGGGCGCTGCCGCGCCCAAGCTGATCAGCCGCGCGCAATTGGCTGACATGAAGCCGGGCGCCGCCCTGGTGGACGTCGCCATCGATCAGGGCGGGTGTTTCGAAACCTCGCGGCCCACCACCCATGACGACCCGATCTACGATGTCGACGGCATCATGCATTATTGCGTAGCGAACATGCCGGGTGCGGTCGCGCGCACCTCGACCATTGCACTGGGCAACGCGACGATGCCGTTTGTGCTGGCTATCGCCAACAAGGGCTGGCGCACGGCCTGCGAGGACGACCCCCATCTGCTGGACGGGTTGAACGTCCACGCCGGTGCGCTGACCTATGCTGCTGTCGGCCGGGCGCTGGAGATTGACGTCCTCTCGCCGCGCCTGGCGCTCAAGCAATAGTCAGCCCTGCTTGGCCAGCAGATCCCGGATCTCGGCCAGCAGCTCTTCCTGGGTCGGGGCCGCGGGCTCTTCCGGTTCGGCCTCGGGCTCAGGCTCTTCGGCGGCTTCCTTGATGCGGTTGACCGACTTGACCAGCATGAACACGACCCAGGCAATAATCAGGAAATTGATCAGCGCTGTGATGAAATTGCCGTAGTTGAACGTCGCGGCTCCGGCCTCTTCGGCGGCGGCAAGCGTCGCATACTCGCCCCCATCCAGCGTGACGAAGTAATTCGAGAAGTCGATGCCGCCCAGAACCAGTCCGATGATCGGTTGGATCAGGTCACCCACCAGCGATGTGACAATCGCCGTAAAGGCCGCGCCGATGATGATCCCAACGGCCATGTCCATGACATTGCCCTTGGCGATGAAATCCTTGAATTCGTTT
>CAYWND010000273.1:0-2787 GCA_964459085.1 uncultured Oceanibium sp.
CATGGCCGCCACCCCGCGCGACGGCTGACCCGCCACCGCAACCCCTCGGAAATTTCGCCCCGCCGCGATCGTGCGGGCCAGACTCTCATGCGAGGCTCTGCCTCGCGCTCCGGAGTATTTTGCGTGCAAAGAGGGGGGCCTTTACCCTTCGTTAAGAGCCTTCTTTCTGTTCAAAATACTCCTGCTGAGGTAGCAAACGCTGCGAGCGCGAAGGACCAGCCACACGGTCCTTCCGGCGCCGGTGTTGTGAAGGGGCGACGACCTTCAGACCCTTGGGTCCGACCCTGAGGTCCGCTAGGACGGATCCTCGTCAGGCTCATAAGCGTCCAGGATCTCCAGCGCGATATCCCCCTGCTCTGGCCCCAGCCACTGGCGGCTCAGCCAGACAAACCCGGTCTCGGCCTCGGCAAAGACCAGGTTTTCGAACGCCGCATCCGGCCCGGCGCAGATCTCGCGCACCTGACGGCCAACATACGGATCGCCCAGGATCGAGATCTCCATCTCCTGTTCCGGCACATAGCGGCAGGTCACCGCCACCGCACGGCCCTCGGGGCTGAAGTCCGGAAACCGATAAACCCGCCCGATGCTCTCGGGCCACTCCTCCAGCGGCGTCGCGACCACCAACGGGTCGCGCGCATCCGGCTCGACCGACAGAAGGTCATGGCCCAGCCCCCGGCTGGCCGTGATCAGGCTGCCCCGCAGGGTCAGGGTCTGGTTGATCCGGCTGGCATAGGTGACATAGCCGCCATTGTCCGACGCCGCCCGCAGAACCGACGTCACGTCCTCGCCCACCAGCGAGGCGCGGATCATCGCCACGCCGGAGGCCTCGACCGCCTCGCGCGTCAGGACCGGCGCGGCCGTCCCGCCACCAGTATCATCGCTGAAAAACTGATCCCGGATGCTGTCCATCGCAGCCGCGGCAATCCGGTTCATCCCGGCACCGCTGGAACACCCGGCAAGCGCTAGACAGACCAGTGCCAGACCCAGCCGCCTCACTGCCAGAACGAGCCCCAGTTCTGCCGCAGCGACGCCTCGTCATAGTCCTGCACCCGGTCATGCAGCCGGCCCTGGACGTTCAGCCGCGCGCCGCCGTCACGCTCGAAGGTCGCCAGCGACAGGGTGCCGGTGGATTTCGACTCGAACGGCAGACCCCAGCGCAGCGGCATCGTCACCTCGAACCCCTTGGCGAACGACCCCTCGCCAAACTCGGCGAAACTCGCCTCGGTCCGGGTCATGTAACCGCGCACGTTCCAGCCATTGGCGAACCGCCGTTCCAGCGACACCGTGGCGCCCCAGTCGCCCGCCAGATAGCGCCCGGCATCAACCTGCAACGCCAGCCCCTTGTAGCCTGTGTCCCAATAGACCGAGGCATGGCCGGTCACGATGTCATAGTCCAGGAACCCGAAATCGTCGTCCCAGTCGCGTTTGCGGGCATAGTTGACCTCGGCCCCCAGCGCGATCTCGCTGTCATGCGGGGCCCACAGGATCTCGCCAGACACCCCGCCATACATCCGCTCCAGCAGACCGGCCGTAACCCGGCCGTAATATTCCGGTGCCAGCTTGAAGACATAGGCCGCATCCAGCCGCTTCAGCTTGATGTCCCGCCCCGAGAAATACAGCCCGCTGTCGCTGCGCACCACCGGCAGCGCCTGCATGATCGGCATCGGCTGCTGTTGGTCGGTGCCGACCACGAACCGCCCGACCGAGCCGCCGACCGACAGCCCAGGCGCAATCCGGAACCTGGCCGAGGCATTGATCTGCACATCCGGCCGCACACCATCGTCAGTATCAAACAAATTGGTCGGCAGGCTGGGGTTCAGCGACCACGCGAACCGCCGCCCCGAGGTCGGCATCCAGACATCCTCGCCCGCGATATGGGGCGCGGCGTCCTCCAGCTCGGTTGTCTCCCAACTGCGCGCGCCCGCATTGGGCCGGTCGACCTGCGCCTCGACATCCGATCTGCGGATGATCGCCGTGGTGGTCGGCAGCGGCCCGGACATCGGCGTGATCCGAAACGTCTCGACCGATGGCGGCATCGCGGTCGCCAGGATGCGCGCAACCCGCCCGATCGCCTTGGGCTCGCGCTGGATCAGGGTGTTGTTGATATACAGCTCGATCTCGGTCCCGGTCAGCCGCGCCTCTTGGATAAAGATCCCCTCGGCCGCCAGCGCATCGCTCAGCGCCTCGATGACCTGTTCGCGCACCGCCCCCTGACGCGCCCAGCCGGTCGACCGCCCTGCATCATCGGCCCGCGCGCGCACCGGCACCGGCCCGGATCCCAGGTCCTGCGGTGTCAGCGGGTCCATCGGGTTGCCCCGGAATGTCACGTTCACCCCAAGGGTCGACCCATACAGGTACTGCGCCCCGATCTCGACCAGCTTGTTCGGCCGATAACTCAGGCCGAAATTCACGTCACTGTCGCGCTCGAACCCGCCGGCAACCTCGGTCGGATAGGTGTCGGGCGAATACTCGGCCTTGAAACTCAGGCCCTCGATCGGCGTGATCCACTCGATGCCGCCAAACAGCTCGGCGTCGCCCCGAAAATAGGTATGGTCCTGCAACTGCCCGCCCGGCACCGTCAACGCGGGACGGTTCGCGGGGCTGCCGCCCAGCCGCCCCCAGCCGACACCAGCGGTCACCTTCAGGTCCCGCGCAACCGTCTTGGTCGCGACCACATATTCGGCGCCATAAGGCCCGTCGCCCAGGAAATCCCGGATCCCGACCGCAACCGCCGGTCTCCACCCTTCCTCGTCCAGCAGATTGAACCGCAGGTCATAGCCCGCGTCC
>CAYWND010000273.1:2819-4582 GCA_964459085.1 uncultured Oceanibium sp.
TCCGGAATGGTCGAATACCGCACCCCCAGTCCCAGCCTGGGAAACGCCTGAAAGAAAACGCCAGTGCGCTCGGTCTCGCCGAAACGGGTGATGGTAAAGGCCAGGTCCGCGTCCCGCCCGGCCTCGGCCGTGGGCAGGTCGATCAACCCCGGCGCGCCATACAGGTTGTAGGTCTGCGCCTCTGCGACACTTCCCGTTACAGATACCAGCGCTGCCGCCGCCAAACCCCTGAGATGTGACAAGAGACCCCCCGCCGGACCCATCAAGAAACCTCCACCAGCTATTTCACAAACCCGTGCGCCGCTCAATGCTCTTCCGCCTCCAGGATCGCCCGCAACCCGGCCCGATAGTCGGGATAAAGCAGCCGAACACCCAACGCGTCCTTGATGCGGTCATTGCGCACCCGCCGGTTGTCCTGCCAGAAGGTCCGCGCCATCGGGCTCAACTCGGCCTCCTCGAACGGCACATCCGGCGGCACCGGCAGCCCCAGCAACTCGGCGGCATAGGCAATCACGTCCTGCGGCGGCGCAGGGTCGTCATCACAGACGTTATAGGCCCGCCCCGGATCGGGCCGCGCGATCGAGGCCGCCAGCACCTGCGCGATATCCTCGACATGGATGCGGCTGAACACCTGCCCCGGCTTGATCACCCGCCGCGCGGTCCCGGCCCGCACCCGATCCAGGGCCGACCGTCCGGGCCCATAAATCCCGGCCAGGCGAAAGATATGCACCGGCACCCCGCGGGTGCGCCACATCTCCATCCAGGCGTCATTCTGTACCGCCCGCCGTCCCTGCCGGTGATCGCCGGGCACCAAGGCTGTGTCCTCGTCGACCCAGGCGCCGCCATGATCGCCATAGACGCCCGTGGTGCTCAGCAACCCGACCCACTGCAGCCGTGTCATATCCCCCAGATGCGCCTCCAGCACCTCGCGCGCCGGATCCCGCTCGCGCGGCGGGACCGAGGACAGGATATGCGTGGCCCCCGCCAGCACAGCGGCCAGATCACTGCCCGGCCAGACCACGCCGGTCACGCCCTGAGCCTCGATCGCCGCCAGACCCGTCGCCTCCCGCGTGGTGCCCACGATCTCCCAGTCACGGCGATCCAGCCGCCGCGCCAGCGCCGCCGCCGAATACCCGAACCCCAGACACACCAACCTCTTCTTCACCGCACACGCCTTCTTTGCTCGCCAAATACTCGCGCCGCAGGCACCACCGCCGCGGAACATCCGCCAGGATGTCTCCGCGGCTCAAAGGCGCGACTGACCGGCACGGTCAGTCTCATTTCGACAGCCTCGCAGCCGCCCAGGCGCCCGCATCGGCCACCACCGAATCCGCATCTCCCGCCAGCGCCCGGGCCGCAGGCAGCAGCCGCGCCAGGCCAGAGTTCCCGATCGCATAGCCCACGTTGCGCACAAACCGGTTCCGCCCGATCCGCTTGATGGGCGAGCCGCGAAACAGCGCCCGGAACCCCCCGTCATCCAGCGCCGACAGATGCTCCAGCCGGGGCGCGCGCAACTCGGCCCGCGCCCAGTACCCCTGCTCGCGCGCGGCAACCGCGAACTTGTTCCACGGGCACACCGCCAGGCAATCGTCGCAGCCATAGATGCGGTTGCCCATCTTCGCCCGCAACCCCTCGTCCACCGGCCCGTCATGCTCGATCGTCAAATAGGTGAGCCACAGCAGCATGCCTGAACCTCCCAGCAGGAGGTTCAGGCATGATGCTGTGGCTCACCTATTTACTCAGGAGCATCCCTGGGCGGATGA
>CAYWND010000274.1:0-4569 GCA_964459085.1 uncultured Oceanibium sp.
CCAACCAACGACGACGCCCGGGCGCGGGTCGCCAGCTTCTGCGGCGCGCCCGATCTGGCGGCGTTCGAGCAGGATACCCTGGACCGCTTCGCCACCGTCGAACGCCTGGCCGAGGGGTTCTTTACCCCCACCGCACCGGCGCGCCCGGATACCGATCCCGCCTGGGACCGGTTTCAGGATCCCGACCGCGCGCGCGCCAGTGTCGAGGCCTGGCAGGCCTATCCCGCCCTGCGCTCGTCCCGCGCACAAAGCATCTTTGACCGGCTGGGCGCGCGCATTGTCGCCGATCTTTCCCAGGCCGAGGACCCGGATCAGGCGCTGATCCAGTTCGATGCGTTCCTGCACGGCCTGCCCGCCGGTGTGCAGGTCCTCTCGCTGTTTCAGGCCAATCCCCAGATCCTCGATCTGCTGATCGAGATCTGCGCTGCCGCCCCCCGCCTGGCCGCCTATCTGGGCCGCAACTCGGCGGTGCTGGACGCGCTACTGGCGCGCGATTTCTTCGAACCGCTGCCGGATGCCGACGCCCTGACGGCCGAACTTGCCGCCGCCCTGGCCGAGACCGCGGATTACGAGGTCGTGCTGGACCGCAGCCGCATCTGGGCGCGCGAAAAGACCTTCCGCATCGGCGTGCAGCTTCTGCGCGGCGTCTCGACCCCTGTCGAGGCCGGGCGCGCCTATTCCGATGTCGCCCAGGCCACGCTGGCCAGTCTGCTGCCCCATGTGACCGCCGATCACGCCCGCCGCTTCGGCGCGCCGCCGGGCCGGGGGCTGGCCATCCTGGCGATGGGCAAAATGGGCTCGCGCGATATGACCGCGACATCCGATCTGGACCTGATCATCGTCTACGATGCGCCCCCCG
Organism: uncultured Oceanibium sp.; assembly: GCA_964459085.1. Classification (GTDB taxonomy): domain Bacteria; phylum Pseudomonadota; class Alphaproteobacteria; order Rhodobacterales; family Rhodobacteraceae; genus Halovulum. The sequence goes on from CAYWND010000274.1 coordinate 860, forward strand.
ACGCCATGTCTCAGGGGCCCAAATCCCTGGCCGCGCCTGCCTATTACGCCCGTCTGACGCAATCGCTGGTCTCGGCGCTGACCGTGCCGACGGCGCAGGGCACACTCTACAAGGTCGACATGCGCCTGCGCCCCTCGGGCAAACAGGGGCCCGTCGCGACCTCGCTGGCGGGTTTTACCAAGTACCAGCGGGACGAGGCCTGGACGTGGGAGCATCTGGCCCTGACCCGCGCCCGTGTCGTGGCCGGGGCACCGCAGGTGGCCGCCGATCTGCAAGCCGCCGTCGCCCACGCCCTGGCCGTGCCCCGCGACCGCGCCAAGGTGCTCGACGATGTGCACAGCATGCGCGCGCGACTGGCCGAGAATGAACCGAAAACCGCCGCCAGCCCATGGGAGGTCAAGCTGGGCGCGGGCCGCATGCTGGATCTGGAACTGACGCTTCAGGCGGGCAGGGTGCTGTGCCCCGATGTCACCGCCCAGTCGCCCCGCGACATGATCCCGGCCCTGCAATCCTGCGGATTCCTCAGCCCCGATCAGGCCACGCTCTTTGCGCAGGCTCTCGCCCGGCTGGGTGCTATCCAGCAGGTCGGCCGCCTGGCGCTGGACGACGATTTTGCCCCCGGCAAGGGTGGCGCGGTGCTGGCGCGGATTATCGCCCAGGCCGGCCGGGCAGATGATCTGCCCGCGCTCGAGGCGCTGTTGACCGATCAGCAGGCGCAGGTCGCGGAACAGGTCGCGCGACTTCTCGACGGGGCAGGCGCCTGATGCTGCCCATCGTCTATCACCCCGACTACGCCATTTCGCTCAATCCCAGGCACCGTTTTCCCATGTCGAAATACGGCTATTTGCGCGACGCGCTGGTCGCGCGCGGCCTGCTGCCCGACGCGGGTGGCTACCTGGCCCCGGGCGAGGCCGGGTTTTCCCAGATCGCTGGCGCCCACGACCCGGCCTACGTGGATCAGGTCTTCAACCGCACGCTGCCGCCAGGTGCCGTGCGCGAGATCGGCCTGCCGCTCAGCCGCGCGCTGGTCCGGCGGGTGCGCCTGTCATCGGCGGGCACGACGCTGGCCGGTCGGCTGGCGCTGGAACACGGGATCGCGTGCAACATGGCCGGCGGCTCGCACCACGCCGCGGCGGCCAGGGGTTCGGGATACTGCGTCTTCAATGATGTGGCCGTGGCCGCGCGCACGCTGCTTGATGACGGGGTGGTGGCGCGCGTGCTGGTCGTGGATCTCGACGTCCACCAGGGCGACGGAACCGCCCGGATTTTCGACGGCGTGCCCGAGGTCTTTACCTTCTCGATCCACGCCGCGCGAAACTTCCCCGTGCGCAAGGCGGTCTCGGATCTCGATATCGGGCTGGACGACGGGACCTCGGATCTGGGCTATCTGACTGCCCTGCGCGAGGGGCTGGACACCGTGCTGGCGGGTCTTGCTCCCGACATCGTGTTCTATAACGCAGGCGTCGACCCCTATCAGGGTGACCGCCTGGGCCGCCTGGCCCTCAGCGCCGAGGGGCTGAGGATGCGCGACCGCACCGTACTGCAAACCGCCCGTGACCGGTCGATCCCCGTCGCCACCGCCCTGGGCGGGGGCTATGACAACGACGTGGCGGCGCTGGCCGCGCGCCATGCCATTGTTTTTGAAGAGGCCGCCGCCCTGATGGCCGCCTGATCCACCCGGTATGATCGCAGGGCTGGACGGACCCTCCGGCCCGCGCTATGTCGGCCTCAGTCGACCGCGCCAATGACGGAGCACGCCCATGCGCAAAGGCGATCTGGACATCGACGCCAGCGGCGTCATCCGCGAGGCCTACCGGATCGAGGGCATAGGTCCTCAGGATTGCCGCACGATCTTTTTCGACTGGGCCCTGACCCTGCCTGCGGGCGAGGATCCCGCCGCCGCCGTCCGGGCGCTGCTGGACTTCTACGGCCCCAACCACCCCGACCATCCGATGACCGGCGTCCTGCGCGAAGGCATGGGACCCGGCGCCCGCCCCGCCCGGCGCGGTGGTCGCCGGGGGCGAAACACGTCTGAATAGACAGGCCAATCACCAGCGCATCGGGGCCGTCAGGGATGTCCCGCCGCCGGTTGCAATCCCAGGGGTCCGCGCGCCTGTGAAGGGCGAAGGTTCAGACAGGTGTCAGGACGGTTTTAGATCTGCGACGTGTCCTCGTCCGAAGATTGTGCCGCCTTCAGTTTAATCAGGTGGGCGTCCCGCTGTACTTCGCGCTTCAGCGTCATGAGTTGGTGGTGTTGTCGTGCGGCTTCAGCGACTTTCTTGCGCGCGGCACGGAACCACAGCAAAGCCAGGATGCCGGCAATTCCGATCGACATCAGGGCGGCCATCAGAACCGAGATCCCGACAACACCATATTTCCAGCGCAGTGGAAAACTCGCCAGAAACATCAGTCCCGCCAGCAAGCTCCAGACAAGTGTCGCTTCGTTCCCGGCGCTGCGTCTGGCGGTTCGGGAAAGCCACCTTTCACGCTCTAGATCGCCTGTGCCAGGCATCAAAAGCAATTAATATCAGCATCTGTGGATGTTTCTTGATCTCGATATCAACTCATCCATAAACCGCGTCCAGCACCCGGACCCAGGACCGGATCCCGTGGTGGAATGACGAGACGTTGTACTTCTCGTTGGGCGAATGAATGTTGTCGTCATCCAGCCCGAACCCGATCAGCAGCGAGTCGGTGCCCAGGATGTCGCGGAAATGCCCCACGATGGGGATCGACCCCCCACTACCGATGAACACCGCTTCGCGGTCCCACTCGTCACTCAGCGCCTGTTTGGCCTGGCCAAAGACGGGCGCGTCGGTTGCCATCACGGTCGCGGGCGCGCCGTCCTTGGCATCGAACTCGATGCGGCAATCGGCGGGAACATTGGCCTCCAGATAGGCCTTCAGCGCGGCCTGGATCGCCATCGGATCCTGGCGGCCCACCAGGCGGAAACTGACCTTGGCCGAGGCCTGCGCCGGCAGCACGGTCTTGAACCCCGCCCCGGTATAGCCGCCCCAGATCCCGTTGATCTCGCAGGTCGGCCGCGCCCAGGTCTGTTCCAGAGCGGAATACCCGGCTTCGCCCGCCGGGATCGACAGCCCGACCTCGCCCAGAAACGCGTCGGCGTCGAAATTCAGCCCGTCCCAGGCGGCCTTGATGTCCGCGGGCAGCGGGTCCACCCCGTCGTAAAAGCCGGGCAGGTTGATCGCGCCTGTGTCAGCATCATAGAGGCCGTCCAGCAGATCGCACAGGATGCGGATCGGGTTGGCGGCGGCCATCCCGTACATGCCCGAATGCAGGTCGCGATTGGCTGCGTGCACGGTGAATTCCTGCGCCACCAGCCCGCGCAGCATGGTGGTGATCGCAGGCGTCTCGGGGTCGAACATGCCGGTGTCGCAGACCATGGCGAAATCGGCCTTCAGCTCGTCTGCGTTGGCTTCCAGGAACGGGACCAGCGAGGGCGATCCGCTCTCCTCCTCGCCCTCGAACAGCAGGGTCAGGTTGCCAGGCAGGCTGCCATGCGCCGCCTTCCAGGCCCGGAACGCCTCGACAAAGGTCATCAGCTGCCCCTTGTCGTCGGACGCGCCGCGGGCGCGGATCACCTTGCCCGCGGGGCCGTCCTCGATCGCCGGGTCGAACGGGTCGCGATGCCACAGATCCAGCGGGTCGACCGGCTGCACGTCATAGTGGCCATAAAACAGCAGATGCGG
>CAYWND010000275.1:0-4566 GCA_964459085.1 uncultured Oceanibium sp.
GGAAAAAGTCGCACCCCTCTTTCGGCTTCTTCTCGAAGACGACGGCGGCCATGACAGAGGTCTCGCCATAAGAGGCGACAACACAGGCATCAGCCTGGCGCGCAATCTTGCCGGTTTCGAGTGTCAGCGTATCATGCCCCCACTCGATTGATTTCTTCACTTCGTTGAACATGCTTGTTTCCTTTCGCGGTGCAGACCCCCTGGTCTGGCCGCGGTCGATCCCCGTTTCATCTCATCCCAGCCGCGACCCCGGGATCAGGGGGTCGTCGGCCCTTCGGATATGTGCCGCGAAATTGAAGGGCGCGCGGCAGCCTGTCGCCCTTGCGAAAACGGCGCAGCCCCGGGGGATGCGCCGCTTGCGTGATCTTACCGGCGGATGCCGAGTTTTCCGATGAGCATTTTGTACCGCTCTTCGTCCTTGCCTTTGACATAGTCGAGCAATTTCCGGCGCTGGGCGACCATTTTCAGCAAGCCGCGGCGCGAGTGGTTGTCTTTCTTGTGGGTCTTGAAATGCTCGGTCAGGGTCGAAATCCGGCTGGTCAGGATGGCGATCTGCACATCCGGCGACCCGGTGTCGCCGTCTTTCGTGGCGTATTCCTTGATAAGCTGATCTTTCAGCTCGGGTGTGATCGACATCGGATTATCCTTCTGTATCAGAGTGTTGATGTCGCCGTTCCAGTTGGCCGCAGCCGGGATGTCGTCCAGCAGGGTCAATCCGAAAAGGCACTGCCCGGGGCTGGGCCGCGGGCAGATGCGGGCTTATGGCGCAAAATCGCGGAAATGAAAAGGGAAATCGCTACCAGCGGTAGCGGAACCCGTGTGGGGTTCGATCCCCCGTCAACACGATCTGATCAACTGGGCGCGCATTGGCCCATTGCTGGTGGGGTACATCGCAGATGGTCACAGCGCCACTCGGCCATTCTGACGGTTTGACGATCAGTTGCCGATTGCATGCGCGGCGGGCAATTTCCTTTCCCCGTTCAACGACCTGAACATCCATCGTACCTGCGGTGCCGGAGACCACTAAGCTGTGGGCGCCAGGCACGCCACGCGCCAAGGCCGCCGGACCAATTTCCACTGCCGCCCAGGCTAGGACACCACCGAACAAAAACATCATCAATCGCACCGGCATCCAACGAAAGAGAAACGGCATCCTTTGTCGCGCGCCAGAGTCCATGCCTCGCAGGCCGAGAATGGCGCAGGCCAGAAAGAGATATGCCGCGATCAGATAGCGCGCGTCTTGGAATGCCTGAACCACCTCTTGGTTCGGGATGAACTGCGCTTCGTTGTATCCGTAGTATCCCAGGAACAGGATTGGCAGACTGGGAAGGATGATCAGTTTTTCCCAGACGGTCATACGCCGAGATGTTTCGACCTCGAGCACTGGCTGGGGATCCGGCTGATACCTGCGGTTTTGAACCTGAACATACGCGTCCGGCACGTATTGCCGAGCTTGCGGAGCACGCCGCGCCCAGCGGGGACCATAAGGCATCAAACAAACAAGGAAGAGGCCGATCGGCAGGATGAACAGTATGATTGGAAGGTACCTTGCCAACTCGCCATAGGGGCCAGGATTCCCGATCACGGACCCCATGGACATCACGAATGTGACCATCGCAATCGCCAGAACCAATGGCCGTAGAAAATACCTGATCCCTACGGTTCTCAGGATCAGCCTGTCAGCTGGCCCCGGGATGAGAAAGAAAAATCCCAACACCAACATGATTGCTTGCATCAGCAGGGCGTTGGCATTTTGCTCGGCCGAATTGACCAAGGGTTCGGAACCCGCCAGCTTCACGAAGCTCACGATGACCCATGGGGCCATCGCCGCCAATGTGAAGACCCCCAAGAGACGCAGGATGAGTGTCCGGAACATATTGATTTTCCAATGAGTCTACAAAAATGGTGCGGCACGTTCGGGGTTTCTCGAGCCAGACCGTATGCAAGGCGGATCAGAAAAGAAAGGCGCAAGCGGTGGGGCGCTGATATTGTCGCGGCGTCGTAGCGGAAAGGGTGTCGAAGTGAAGATAGCGGTCATGGGATCTGGGGGTATCGGGGGCTATGTCGGCGGGCGGTTGGCGCAGGCCGGCGGGGATGTTCATTTCGTGGCGCGGGGGGCGCATCTGGAGGCGTTGCGGACCCGCGGTCTGCAGATCCGGACGCCGCTGGGCGATGCGGATCTGACGGTCAGCGCCACCGACGATCCCGGCGAAATTGGTGTCGCGGACGTTGTGCTGTTTGCGGTGAAGATGCGGGATGCGGCGCAGGCGGCCGGTCTGATCCGCCCCATGGTTGGCCCCGACACGCGGGTGGTGACGTTTCAGAACGGGATCGACGCGCCGGGGATTGTCGCCCGGGAACTTGGGGCCGGGCAGGTCGCGGCGGGGATCATTTATCTGGCCGCGAATATCGACCGCCCCGGCGTCATTGTCAGCCCGGGTGGGGTCCACCGCGCGACGGTCGACCGGCTGGACGGGGACCCGGTGATGGCAGAATTCCTCCGTCTTTCCAGCCAGTTGACAGGGCTAGAGGTTCAGCCGACGGATGACATTCAAACGGTCCTTTGGGACAAGTTTGTCGCCCTGACCCCGCTTGCCGCGGCCACCTGCGTTACGCGCGCGCCGGTGGGCGTGGTGCGCGAGCATCCGGCGTCGGCCGTGCTGTTTCGGGCCCTGGTTGCCGAGTGTATCGCAGTGGCCCAGGCCAGTGGCGTTTCGCTGCCCGAGGATACGGCGCAAAAGATCGAGGGGTTGTTCATGAGCCAGCCTTATGGCCAGAAATCCTCGATGCTGCTGGACCTGGAGGCGGGCCGCCCGCTGGAGTTGCCATGGCTGTCGGGGCGCGTGGTGGCGTTGGGCGAGAAACTGGGCGTGCCGACCCCCGCGAATGCCGCCGTTGTCGGCGCTCTGGCCCCCTATGCCGAGGGCCCGCCGGGGACGCGCGAGGCGGGTTAAGACCCTGTGCCGCCGGGCGTATGGCATCTGTACAGCAAGCGTACAGCAACCGTATGGCCATCGGGCGTTAACACTGTCGACAAAGCCGGATTCTGTCGCCGGGGCCGCCGCGCGGTCACTAAATCTGCCAATGCGCATCCTCTGGCGGGGCGATGGCGGGGACGTCTTTGAAGCCTTCGGGGGCAAGTTGTTCCCAAGGAAGTAATTCCGGTATTCTATCCTCCCGCCCCCGGTCGAGCCAGCCGCGCCAGCGGCCCCAGAACTCTGCGTCGTCCAACTCCTCATCACTCCATTGCGCGGGCAACAGGCTCTTCGCCGCCTCGGGCAGGATGACCGTGGCATCCCCGAAGGCGTTTCTGAGAAACGGCTTCGCGTCGAACTCGGCACCGGTGAAATCCACGAACCTGAACACGCTGCCCTTGTTGTTTACGCCGCTCAAGTGCGTGGAGCGGAGAACGTTTGGAGAGTCGGCTGATCCGGTCAAACGCGCAAATTTGAGGTTCGTCCCTTCCATATGCGCGCCCCAGAGCCGCGCGCCGTCCATCTGTGCCCACATTAGGTCCACCCCCTCCATTCTCGCCTTCCTGAGGTCCGACCGTTCCATCTGCGCCCCCGTGAGGTCCGCCCCGTCTAACTCTGCCTCAAAGAGTTTCGCTCGGCCCATCTGGGCCCCCAAGAGTACCGCCCCTTCCATTTGAGCCCAGCAGAGATCCACCGACTCCATCCTCGCCCCCACGAGGAGCGCCTCGTCCATACGCGCCCTACTGAGGTTTGCCCCCTCCATCCGCGCTTGCCAGAGGTTTGCTCCCTCCATCTTTGCTCCGTTGAGGCTCGCCCCCTCCAACCGAGCCGCCCGGAGGGTCATCTTCCTCAGATCTCTCTCGGCGCGATAGGGAGCGCGGCGCAGGCAGATGCCGGTCAGGTCGGGGCGGAAATCCTGGGCATCCTCGATCTGTCGCTGGGGGTCCGTGCGGCGCGAAAAGACGTCCCAGATCGCGCGCAGATCGGTGCGAGGTTCAGGCTGGGTTTTGATCCAGTCGCGCAGGTGCTCCGGGCGATCTTCTTTACTGCGCAGCAGGGTTGCGGTCAGGCCGGTGCCCTCGATGGCTTTTGCGAATGTGGGGTCCTGTTCGGCGACGTTGTCTGTCACCGGTTCCTCCGCCTCGTCGTCCAGACGGTCGAGCACCGCCCCAGGCCAGTCGGGGATGTCCGTTCGGGCGTGTTCCCGCATATAGGCAGCCAGCGTTTCCATGATGGTGATGTGGTAGTCGTCGGGGTTGTCCCGGGCGATCTTTTCCAGCGTGTAGATGGCGCCGAGGCGTTGTTCGAGCGCCGGGACGGTCTGATCCTTGCCGTCCGTATCTTTTTCGGTCGTGGTCGCGCCCAAGAGCTCGATGGCCTTGACGAAGTTGTCGGTGACGGTGCGCTTGTCAGCCTGCCTCAGGTTCTGTTCGGCGATGGAGGCCTGAGTTTCGGCAATGCTGGTGCGCCAGTAGGCAAAGGCGGCGGTTCCGATCGCGGCGTAGATCAGTGCGGCACTGCGCAGGGTATCGGCATACCCCTCGGTCCCCGGTGTCATGTTGAAAATGAACCGTGTGACGTGGATCAGCAG
>CAYWND010000276.1:0-4565 GCA_964459085.1 uncultured Oceanibium sp.
CGGGCCGGCGGGGAACATCTCGCCCCGCAGGGTCACTGTGGGTCGGTCGGATTTACCCCCCTTTGGCGCGGGCACCGGACCCGATTTCACCTCGGCCCGGGCATAGGCCAGCATCGCACCGGCCAGCACATCCTTGGCCTCGGCATGGGTCGGCACACCAAAGCCCGGAACGTCGATGCCAACGATCCGCACGCCGTTGATTTCATTCGGCAAAAGGCGCAGCGGAACACCACTGGCTGTGGGTACGCAAAGGTTGGTCACAACGATGGCGTCGTACCGGTCGGGATCGGCCAAATCATGGGCCGCCTCGCGGATGTCCTCGAACAGTTTTCCGGTGACCAAAGATTCCGAGTTGAAAGGGACGTAACCCACGCTACGTCTTGCGCCGTAGAAGTGGGATACAAAACTGAGGCCGAAGACGCAGCAGGCGGAACCAGAGAGAACAGTCGCCACCCGCCGCATCCTCAGCCCTACCCGTAAGGAACCAAACGCAGGACACATGCTTTGCGGCTTGTCATGCGGCCCCTGAGGGTAGTCTCGTGCATACTGCGCCAGCAGGTCTGATTGTCCTGCCGCCTGCGCAGCCTTGTGCATTTCATCTGCGCCAGCATGACACCCGATGCCGTCAACACCCGTCTGTGGTGTCACGGTTTCGGTTCCCGTCAGCACGGGAACCCCGTCTGCGTCGTCATATCTGACTTCGTCTGTCACCGCGCCTCCACCGTCTGGTGAAACGGGCAACCGCCCCGCACCGCGCCATCGCTGGGCTGGGTCAGGGCCTTGGCCTGCGCACGCTCTCTGCTGGGGGCGGGGCGCGCCTTGCCGCCTTGCACATCGCGGAGCAGCGTCTCTGCGACTTCTAGCTGATCGAGGTCAAACATCGTCGTAGATGACCTCCAGGCTTTCGCGGGGCTTGGCATTCTTGCCGCGCATGTCCTCGTCGGTGGCAGGGGTCAGGACCACGTCAGCCCCGGTCTCGGACGCCGAAAACAAGCCCAGCAACCCGTCTTGATCCAGTGGTGTCGGATGCGTCGGCGGCGCGCCCGCAACGTTCTCGGCCAGCTCGCCAAACAGCCCGCCCCACGGCCCCGCGTCCGTGCCCACGATCTGGTAGGCAGCCGACTTGCGCCGCAGATCCTCGTCCGCGGGGATCGAGGCCAGAACGGGAATGTCCACCGCCTCGGCAAAGGCCTGCGCCTCGCCCGTTCCGTCATCCTTGTTAATGACCATGCCGGCCACGCCGACATTGCCCCCAAGCTGGCGGAAATACTTGACCGCCGAACAGACATTGTTGGCCACGTAAAGCGACTGCAGGTCGTTAGAGGCCACGACAATCACTTTCTGCGCCATGTCCCTTGCGATTGGCAGGCCGAACCCGCCACAGACCACGTCGCCCAGGAAATCCAGCAGCACATAGTCGAAATCCCAGTCGTGGAACCCCAGCTTCTCCAGCAGCTCGAACCCGTGGATAATCCCGCGCCCGCCGCAGCCGCGGCCAACCTCGGGACCGCCAAGCTCCATGGCAAAGACGCCGCCGGATTTGAAACAAACATCCCCGATTTTCACCTGCTCACCGGCAAGGTTCTTGGCGGTCGAGGTCTCGATGATCGTGGGGCACGCCTTGCCGCCAAATAGCAGCGAGGTCGTATCGGATTTCGGATCACACCCAATCAACAGCACACGCTTGCCCTGCTCGGCCATCATGTGACTGAGATTGGCCAGCGTGAAAGACTTGCCGATGCCCCCCTTGCCATAGATCGCGATGATCTGGGTTGTCTTGGTCGGCTCGGTGACGGGAATGTCGCCCAAGGGCGCAGCGGCCTCGTCCCGCAAGCGCTCGTCATTCGCGGCGATCGAGTCCTCGGTCAGAACCGGCACGCGGTCGTCAAGGGCGGTCATGCCGAGCCCTCCCAATCCAGGATCATCTTCAGGCAGGTGCTGTCCTCGAACGCGGTGACATAAGCCGCCTCGGCTTCGGCTGCGGGGCGGCGATGCGAGATCAGATCGTCCAGGCTGAGATGCCCTTCCTCGATCAGCAGGCGGGTTGCCAGCATATCCTGCGCATTCCACTCGGCGGCCACGCGGAACCTGGCCTCTTTCATGAAGGCCGGCGGGAACGCAAAGCTCAGCGGATCGGCATAGAACCCCGCCAAAACGATCTCGCCGCCCTTGGCCAGCCGCCCGATCAGGCCGTTCAGACAGGCCGGATCGCCCGAGACGTCGAATATGGTCTGGTAGGTCTGCGTCGCGTCCTCGTCGGGATGCAGCACGGGATAGCCGAAATCGCCCTTGCGGCGGGACGGATCGATCTCCCAGACCATAGGTGGCCGCGCGCCGGTCGCGCAGGCGATCCTGGCCAGCAGCCGCCCCATGACACCGTGACCAACAATCAGATCCGGCAGGTCCGTATCCAGCCCAGCAACAGCGTGGCGGGCGGTAGCGGCCAGCGCCAGCAACGCGCCTTCGGCCCTAAGCCCCGGATCGACAGGGACCGTACGGTGGCCCGAGGTCACAACATAATTCGCAGCACCGCCAAACAGGCCCCGTGCGCCATCAAACCCGTCGGATCCCGGGACAAACACGCGATCACCAGGCTTGCGACCCGACAGCGCCCCGGCTTCGACAACCTCGCCGACCGATTCGTACCCCGGAACCAGGGGATAGCCCATGCCGGGGAAGGGCGGCATGTCACCGCTCCAGAACAGCTTTTCCGTTCCAGTGGAAATTCCGGACTGCGTGATCCTGACGATCACATCGTCAACATTCGGGTTTTTCAGTTTGACTTCAGAAACTTGCAAAGACTTAGGGGCGTTCATCAGAACGGCTGTGGTGTCCATGACGCTCCCTTTCTGACTGGCCCCGGCGCACTCGACAGCGGCCCTGGCTCGTAGTTCTGCAAGTGTCAGTTTAAACTGACATGTATTATTGTCAAATGTTCATGACTTCACGGCGGAAATTCATCCACGCGTGGCAAGGATCACCCGCGTGATGAACGCCTGACGCGGTCTGCGAACCGAAACTGCCCGGAACCCGGCGCGCCTCAGCGCACGGGTGTGATCCTCTGGCGACCGGGGCGTCCCGCTGGTCATTGCCGCGGTATACAGGCCGAAATAGGCGTCCCCCGTCCGGTTTGGCCGCGTGCCGCCGGACATCGGTTCGGACAGGATCAGCTTGCCGCCGGGGGGCAAGGCGGCATGGGCCTTAGAGAGCAGATCGTCCACCGTCGCATCGTCATGGTCATAAAGGACACGGATCAGGGATATTGCATCGAACCCCGACGGCAGGGGATCATTCAGAAAACTGCCCCCAACCACCCGCGCACGGCCGCCCAGCGGTCCCGCGGCAAAGCGCCGGGCGGCGCGGGTCGCGACTTCGGGCAGATCAAAGACCGCACCCGCCAATGCCGCATGACGCCCCAGGGCCGCCTCTAGAAACGCGCCCTCGCCGCCGCCGACATCCAGCAGCCGCGTGATCCCGCCCATCGGGGCCACAGCAAGGGTTTCCTCGGCGACCATACGCTGACTGACCGCCATCAGGCGCGAATAGCTCGCCGCCTTTTCCGGATCACCGCCGCCGGGTTTTACATAGTCCCAAAAGGCCGACAGCTCGGTCTCGCCGCACTGGCCCGACAGCAGCGCGACAGGATCCTCGATATCGCGATAGAACATCGGGTGGTGGCGCACCATCTCTTCGACGCCAGGGGCACCCAGAACCGCCGCCCCCAGCGGCCCCAGGACATAGCCGTCATCGCCGTCGGTCTGAACAAGGTCCAGCGCCGCCGCCGCCTGCAGCAACCGCCGCATACCCTCGGGCGGCAGACTGCATTCGTGCGACAGTTGAACCGCCGTCCGCCGGCCGTCCTTGAGCTTGCGGAACAGGTCCAATTCGACACAGGCGTAAAGGGTTTGCGAATAGGCAAATCCCGCGACCAGATCATAAAGCGCCGCGCCCTGGCGGTTCGCCACCGGCCTCAGCAGCGGATTGGCCACGGCCCTGGCCTGAAACAGCGGATCCGAGGTCAGGGCGTTGCGCCACTGCCGAACGCCAGCCCGGATGCGCGCCAGCAGTCCTGCGCGCGGGCGAAGGTCTGGGGCACCCGGATTGGCCAGATCCGCCATCAGATCAGGCGACGGCCTGGCTGAACTCGACCGGGGTCAGCCGTTTCGCCTGCGCCGAGACGATCTCGCAAAGCCGCGCCTCGCCGGGGCATGACGGGATCGAGGCGATGGCCCCACCCAGAATATCGTGCAGCTTGCCGACCGCGCCTTCGACGCCCAACTCGGCAACCGCGCTGGGACGCGCGTGTATCTCGTCCTGGCCAACAGGTTTGCCAAGTTCCTGTTCGCTCAGCAACGCGTCGCGCAGATCGTCCGCCACCTGGAACGCCTCGCCGATGCGGGCGCCCAGTTCGACCCAGGTCTCGGGCTCGCCACCTGCCGAGATCGCGCCCATGGTCGTCGCCGCAACGAACAGCGCGCCGGTTTTCGAGCGGTGATAGAGCGACAGGTCAACCTGACGCTCGCTCTCCCATCCCTGACCGGCGCAGATCCCGCCCGGCATCCCGG
>CAYWND010000277.1:0-4559 GCA_964459085.1 uncultured Oceanibium sp.
CGAGGAATGCGCCGCACCGAACGGGTCATAGGGGCTCTCGACCCGCTTGGTGAAGCCCGACAGCCCGCCGCCCTTGCGCAGCGTTCGGATGCGGTCGCGTCGTCCGGTCAGGATCTTGTGCGGATAGCACTGATGGCCGACGTCCCAGATCAGGCGATCCGTGGGCGTGTTGAACACCGCGTGGATCGCCACCGTCATCTCGACCACACCCAGTCCTGCGCCCAGATGCCCACCGGTTTCCGAGACGGCGGATATCGTCTCCAACCGCAACTCATGTGCCAGTTGGGTCAACTCGCGGTCGGTCATTCCGCGTATGTCAGAAGGATATGACACTTTGTCGAGAAGCGGCGTGCTAGGGCGTTCAGACATCGTTCTGGTCCCGATTCCGAGGAATCCATCCTCGGCTTTCTGTTTATTTATCGCGGCTTATCGTGAAACGCGCCGCCCGGCGCAGGTTCTCGGCCGCTGATCCGTAGGGTGACAGAGTGTCACATGCAGTTGACACTAAGTCACGTGCTTTTTTCCGTGCGCCATCCAGACCCAACAGTGAAACATAGGTCGCCTTGCCCGCATCGCTGTCTTTCTGGGTCGCCTTTCCGGTAGTTTCGGCATCCCCTGTCACATCCAAGATGTCATCCTGTATCTGAAATGCCAGCCCCAGGGCATCCGCATAGGCGATCAAATTTGTCGCATCCGACTTGCCCAGGATCGCCCCAGCTTCGACCGACCAGCCGATCAGCGCACCGGTCTTGCGGGCCTGTAACTGGGTGATCTGGTCCAGATCCAGCGGCGCGTCGGCCGATTCCGCCGCAATGTCCATCGCCTGCCCACCAACCATACCGGGATATCCCGCCGCCGTCGCCAGCCGCGCAATCAGCTTCAGGCGGACCTGGGGGTCCAGCGCGGTCTGAGGCGCGGCCAGAATATCGAACGCAACCGTCTGCAGCGCGTCCCCGGCAAGGATCGCCGTCGCGTCGTCCCATTCACGATGCACGGTCGGCTTGCCCCGACGCAGATCGTCGTCGTCCATTGCGGGCAGATCGTCATGCACCAGCGAATAGGCATGAATGCATTCCACAGCCGCCGCCGCACGGACCGACTGCGCAACAGGAACCTGAAAAATGCTTGCAGTCTCTTGAACCAAAAACGCCCGCAGCCGTTTCCCGCCCGACATCGCGGCATAGCGCATGGCCTCGGACACGGCGTCCTCGGCCGAAGGCAGCAGGCTGTCCAACGCCTCTTCGACCGCCGTCGCCGCCTGGCTTAGGGCCGCATGAAAGACCAGGTCCTCGGCCGTCGCCATCTCAGTCAATGTCGACCGGCGCCACCCCTGTCGCCTCGCCCTCGGCGGTCTTGGTGATCTGCGCGACCTTCTCTTCCGCGGCGGTCAGTTTCTTTTCGCAGTGCGCCTTCAGCGCAGCGCCGCGCTCGTAGAGGTTGATGGAATCCTCCAGCGGGCTGGACCCGGATTCGAGCGCACCAACGACCGTTTCCAGCTCGGCCAGCGCCTCTTCGAAGGACATGTCAGAAATCGGCTTGTCGCTCATGTTCCCCGCTCCATCAGGACCCTTACATGCGCCGCCACCGACGCCGCGAGGGCCGGTAGATCATAGCCACCCTCCAGAGTCGAGACAACGCGGCCCGCACAGTGTGCATCCGCAAGATCGCAGATTGCTTGCGTGGCCCAGACGAAATCCTCTTCGACCAGGTTCAGGTTGGCCAGCGGATCGGCGGCGTGGGCGTCGAACCCGGCCGAGATAAAGATCATCTCGGGCGCGAACGCGTCTATGGTCGGCAGTATCTGACGCTGCATCGCCTTTCGAAACACTGCGCCGTCCGACAACGGCGCCAGCGGGACGTTCAGGATGTTGTCATGCGCCCCGCGCTCGTGCGCCAGACCCGTGCCGGGATAAAGCGGCGACTGATGGGTCGAGGTGAACAGGATTCGCGCGTCATCCCAAACCAGGTCCTGCGTGCCATTGCCGTGATGCACGTCGAAATCCATGATCGCAACACGCGACAGGCCCAGCGCATCCAACGCATGGCGCGCGCCGACAACCACGTTGCCGAACAGGCAGAACCCCATCGGCGTCTGGGTCTCGGCATGGTGGCCGGGTGGGCGCACCGCACAGAACGCATTCCGCACATTGCCCCTGACGGCGGCTTCGACCGCCTGCACCTGCGCCCCCGCTGCTCGCAAGGCGGCGTTCAGGGAACCCGGCGACATGTGGGTATCGGGATCGAGTGACCTGAACCCCTCGGTCGGGGCGGCAGAACGAATTGCCTCCAGATGCGCCTGCGGGTGGACGCGCAAAAGCGCCTCGTCCCCCACAATCTCGGCCTTGTGGCGATCCAGTGCATCAAACTCGGGCGTGGAAAGCGCCTCAAGAATAACCTCCAGCCGGGCGACCTGCTCGGGGTGGCCGGTCGGCGTGATATGGGTGAGACAATCGGGATGGGTATAGAGCGCGGTGGTCATGGGCGAGACCTAGCAGGCGCGCGGCCCAGGGACCAGCCCTGGATCGGGCGCTGGGTGCGCGGACCGCGTGGCCGCACACCTGAACTGTCTGCAGGTTTCTGATAGTCCTCGTCAGTCCGCGCGACGCCGCAACCGGATCACCACATCGACCTTGGCGATCTCCATGCCTTTGGGCGCGTCTGGCAACGCCTCGACCTTCACCTGGTCGGCGGGTGCATCGGTCAACCGCCCGTCATCCTCCCAGAAGAAATGAGGATGATCGTCGGTGCGAGTGTCGAAATAGGACCGGGCGCCGTCAACCGTCACCTCGGTCATAAGCCCTGCCTCGCAAAACGCCTTTAGCGTGTTGTAGACAGTTGCCAACGAGACGCTGTCCGGCCCGCGCGCGGCGGCGTCATGGAGCATCTCTGCCGTGACGTGGCGATTCTGACCGTCACCAATCAGCAGCGTGGCCAGCGTCATCCGCTGCCGCGTAGGACGCAAACCCGCCCCGGTCAGCCATCTGGCTGCCCGGTCGCGCATGGTCTTTTCCTGGCTCACTGGCATCAGACGAAACCGCCTTTTTGAACGCTTGCTGCCTGCCCTGGACCCGCGATTGCACGCCCTGAACGGCAATGTGAGGTCGCAGACCCAATGTGTCAAGCTATTGCGCCTGCGACAAACACGGTGATAGGAGGGGCGAAATCCGGGATGCGCAGCAGCCGATCCCCATGGGGCAGGAGCACAGTTTATGACAGATCGGCCGACCAGCTTCGACTTTGACGGGCTAATGGAATGCGCCCGTGGCGAAATGTTCGGACCCGGCAATCCGCAACTGCCCGCCCCCCCGATGCTGATGATGGACCGGGTGACCGAGATCTCGGCCGATGCCGGAGAGCACGGCAAGGGGCACGTCGTGGCCGAATTCGATATCCGCCCCGACCTGTGGTTCTTTGAATGCCATTTCCTGGGCGATCCGGTGATGCCGGGATGCCTGGGCCTGGATGCACTGTGGCAATTGTCCGGTTTCAACCTCGGGTGGCGCGGGATGACTGGCCGTGGCCGCGCACTGGGCGTCGGCGAGGTCAAGTTTACCGGCATGGTGACGCCGGATACGAAACTGGTTACCTATCATGTGAACTTCACCCGCGTGATCGACCGCAAGCTCAAGCTGGGTATGGCTGACGGCGTCATGCAGGCCGATGGCGAGACCATCTATACCACCAAGGATATGAAAGTCGGCCTGTTCACCGAATAGCCCGTCCCCAGAGGCGAAGGAGACCACCAATGCGTCGCGTAGTCGTAACCGGCATCGGAATCGTATCCTCGATCGGCAATGACGCCGGCGAGGTGATGAGCTCGCTCAAAGAGGGCAAATCCGGGATCGAGTTTTCCGAGGACATGGCGGAACACGGCTTTCGCAGCCAGGTCCAGGGCCGACCGAAGATCGACATTACCGAGCACGTGGACAAGCGCAATCTGCGGTTCATGGGCGATGGTGCTGCGTTCAACTTCATAGCCATGCAACAGGCCGTGGCCGACAGCGGCCTGGAAGAAAGCGAGATCTCGAACGAACGCACGGGCCTGGTGATGGGCTCTGGAGGTCCGTCGACCAAAAGCTTCTTCAAGGCCCACAACATCGTGCGGGAATCCGGCAGCCCCAAGCGGATCGGCCCGTTCGGGGTGACCAAGGGCATGAGTTCCACCAATTCGGCCTGCCTGGCGACACCATTCAAGATCAAAGGCGTGAACTACTCGATCACCTCGGCCTGTTCCACGTCCGCGCATTGCATCGGCAACGGGGTCGAACAGATCCAGTTCGGCAAGCAAGATATCGTCTTTGCCGGCGGTGGCGAAGAACTGGACTGGACGCTGTCGTGCCTCTTTGACGCCATGGGCGCAATGAGTTCGAAATACAACGACACGCCGACCACCGCCAGCCGCGCCTACGACGAAACTCGCGACGGTTTCGTGATTGCAGGCGGCGGCGGGGTGGTGGTGCTTGAGGAACTCGAGCACGCCAAAGCCCGCGGTGCCAAGATCTATTGCGAGGTGACCGGCTATGGCGCGACCTCGGACGGCCACGACATAGTCGCCCCCT
>CAYWND010000278.1:0-4540 GCA_964459085.1 uncultured Oceanibium sp.
CAGCGTGACCCCGACGGCGCGGTAGTTGGGCGTGGGCCGCAGGTCGTCCGCAGGTGGAAACCGGGCGCCGAGAAGCGCCAGTTCCAGCAGCAATGCGCGGGTGCGTTCACCCATTGGGGTCAGCGCATAGGCGGTCACGCCCAGCGGCGTGTCGATCTTGCGCACCAGCCCTGTGTCCATCAGCTTGGTCAGCCGGTCAGTCAGCAGATTGGACGCAATCCCCGCCAGCCCGGTTTGCAGATCCTTGAACCTGGCGGGGCCGGCGTGAAGATCGCGCAGGATCAGCAACTCCCACCGGTCGCCAACGGCGTCGAGTGCGCGCGCGATGGGGCACAGGATGTTATAGCGGCGGCTGCTGGCCATGGGGTGGCTCCTGCAAGGGTCGAGACCGATGAGGTTGCAAATATAAAGTGGCGGGAGCCGCTATGCCAGTGCCCCGAGATGCGCGCGGTCAGATCCCGTCGCAGGCCAGTGCCAGTTGCGGCGCAAAATAGGTCAGAACGCCGTCGCACCCGGCGCGCTTGAAGGCCTGCATCGCCTCGATCATCACCTTGTCGCCGTCGATCCATCCGCGTTCGGCCGCGCCTGCGATCATCGCGTATTCGCCCGACACCTGATAGGCGTAGGTCGGCACGCCGAACTCGCGCTTTACCCGGGTGCAGATGTCCAGATACGGCATGCCGGGTTTGACCATGACCATGTCCGCCCCTTCGGCCATGTCGATCGCGACCTCGCGCAGCGCCTCGTCCGAATTGCCCGGGTCCATCTGATAGGTCTTCTTGTCGCCTTTCAGCGCACCGGATGCGCCAACGGCATCCCGGAAGGGGCCGTAGAAGGCCGAGGCATACTTGGCCGCGTAGCTGAGGATGATGGTGTCCTGAAAGTCGTTTTCCTCCAGCGCATTGCGCATCACGGCGACACGCCCGTCCATCATGTCCGAGGGGCCCATGATGTCCGCCCCGGCCTCGGCCTGGGCCAGGGTCTGCTTTTCCAGCGCGACAAGGGTCTCGTCATTCAGGATCACGCCGTCGCGGACGATCCCGTCATGGCCCATGGAGTTGTAGGGATCCAGCGCCACGTCCAGCATCACGCCGATCCCCGGCACAGCGGATTTGATCGCGCGGGTGGCGCGGTTGACCAGGTTGTCTGGGTTCCAGGCCTCTTCCGCGCCAGGGGTTTTGACGCTGTCATCGGTATAGGGAAAAAGCGCCAGGCACGGTATGCCCAGATCGGCGGCCTGCTGCGCGGCCTCGACCGCCAGATCCACGGACAGGCGGTCAACGCCGGGCATCGAGGGGACGGGTTCGCGCACGTCCTGACCATCGCGCACAAAGATCGGCCAGATCAGGTCGGCCGGGCGGAACGCGCTCTCGCGCACCATGTCGCGGATCCAGGACGTGCGACGCAGGCGACGGGGCCGCGTCAGCGGGAAAGGGGCGGAGAGCGGGGTCATGATCCTGGCGTTTCCGTTGTCTTTTCAAACCTAGATGCCACGCCGTTGCCAAATCGACAAGCTGCCGTTATGGCGCAGTTGAAACCAGCCCCCTATCCTTTAGGTGTGCAAGGGTCACAGCCACGAGAAAGCGCCGCGCGTGAACATCCTGCGGGAACTGATGCATTTGGGCAGCTTCTGGACCATCTGGTTCTGGGTGACCCATGCTGTTGCCTGGTCGCTGGCCAGTCATTTTACGCTGGGTGTTCCCTATGACATGGTGGTGCAGGCCAACCGCGAGAAAGACGACGAGGGCCCGTGGAGCCGCCATTGCGAGGCACTGATCCTGGCGCAGGTCTATCGGTTCATGACGTACTATCGGCGCGCGGGGGTGCTGCTGGCGGGCGTGAGCGCGTTTATCCTGGCAGCCCTGCTGACCATCGCGATCCAGGTTGATCTGGAACTGGCCTGGGCAGCGTTTTCGATCATGGGGCCGCTAACGCTAATCTACATTTTTTCGATCCGGGCAGCCGCCAGGATGGAGGCGCAGGAGCTGCGCGGCCAGCCGCTCCGCGATGCGCTGCGGCGGCAGCGGTTTTGGAACCAGATCATCGGACTGCTGGGGATCGTCATGGCGGTGGCGCTGGCGATCTGGCAGACCGTCAAGACAATGTCGCTGTTCTGAGACCGTTGGCGGGTTGTCCTTGGCCCGGCTTGGGTCTACTTGCACGCATATGACTGGTGAATTGAAGGCCGGGCGCATCCTTGTCAGCGGGGCGCCCGAAGGATTTGACGCGTCCGTGTTGCGCGATCTGGTGGCGCGCCGCGGCGGGCTGGCGATGCACATCGCACGCGACGGCGCGCGGGCCGAGGCGATGCGCGCGGCCCTGCAGTTCTGGGCGCCCGAGCTGCCTGTGCTGGATTTTCCGGCCTGGGATTGCCTGCCCTATGACCGGATTTCGCCCGCGGCCGAGGTCTCGGCGGCGCGGATGTCGACCTTGGCGGCCCTTGCGGCAGGGTTCGACCGGCCCGGCGTACTGCTGACCACGGTGAACGCGGCAACGCAGTACGTGCCTGCACGGGATCTGGTTGCGGGGTCCAGCTTTGCGGTCGAGGTCGGGCGGCAGATCGATCTGGACGCGCTGAAGGCATTTCTGGTGCGCATGGGGTTTGCGCAGTCGCCCACGGTGATGGAGCCCGGGGATTATGCGATCCGTGGCGGGCTGATCGACATCTATCCGCCGGGCGCGCCGGGGCCGGTGCGGCTGGACCTGTTCGGCGATGTGCTGGACGGCGCGCGGCGGTTCGATCCGGTCACGCAGCGCACGACCGAGCAGGTCAAGCGCGTGGAACTGGCCCCGGTCAGCGAGGTGGTGCTGGACGAGGCGTCGATCCAGCGGTTCCGGCAGAATTATCGCGCCGAATTTGGCGCGGCCGGCACCGACGATCCCCTCTACGAGGCTGTGAGTGCGGGGCGCAAGCATGCCGGGGTGGAACACTGGGCGCCGTTCTTTCACGAGGGAATGGAGACCTTGTTCGACTACCTCCCTGATGCACCGGTTGTGCTGGATGACGGGCTGGAGCCGGTGCGCGCGGCGCGCTGGGACGCGATCACGGACCAGTACGAAACACGGATCGAGGCGCTGTCGGACAAGCGTCGGGTGGATACGGTTTATAAGCCTGTCAAACCCGGTGCGCTCTATCTCGATGGAGATGCCTGGGAGGCGGGGCTGGATGCGAGACCGGTGCGGCAGCTCTCGGTGCTGGCACAGCCCGTGGGACTGAACGCCACGGATGCTGGCGCGCGGATCGGGCGCAGCTTTGCGCCCGAGCGCCAACAGGAAAATATCAGTCTTTTCGGCGCTTTGGCGGACCATATTAAAGCGCGATTGCAGCGTGGCCCTGTGGTCCTGTCATCGTTTTCCGAAGGCGCACGCGAGCGGATGGCGGGGCTGCTGGAGGATGCCGGGCTGGAGGTCGCCGCCCGCGACATCGCCCGCGCGGCAGATGTGGGTGACGGCATCAACCTCGCGGTCTGGCCGCTGGAGGCGGGGTTCGAGGCGCCCTTTGGCGACCGGCAGGTCACCGTGATCTCGGAACAGGACGTGTTGGGCGACCGCCTGATCCGCGCGCCCAAGCGGCGGCGCCGGGCCGAGAATTTCCTGACCGAGGCGCAAAGCCTGAGCCCTGGCGATCTGATCGTACATATCGAACATGGCGTGGGCCGCTATAACGGGCTGGAGACCATCACCGCAGCGGGCGCACCGCATGAATGCCTGGCGCTGGAATATGCCGGCGGGGATCGGCTGTTCCTGCCGGTCGAGAATATCGAACTGCTCAGCCGTTATGGCCACGAAGAGGGCATGCTGGATCGGCTGGGCGGGGGCGCGTGGCAGGCCAAGAAAGCCAAGCTGAAGGAACGTATCCGGGACATGGCCGAGCGCCTGATCCGGATCGCGGCCGAGCGGGCCTTGCGGACCGCGCCGCAACTGACCCCGCCCGAGGGCATGTGGGAGGAGTTCTGCGCGCGGTTCCCGTACACGGAAACCGACGATCAATTGAACGCCATCGCGGATGTGCTGGATGACCTGGGCTCGGGCAAGCCGATGGATCGGCTGATTTGCGGCGATGTGGGGTTCGGCAAGACCGAGGTGGCGCTGAGGGCGGCCTTTGTCGCGGCCATGTCGGGCGCGCAGGTGGCGGTGATAGCGCCCACCACGCTGCTGGCGCGCCAGCACGCGCAGGCCTTTGCCGAACGCTTCCGGGGCCTGCCGGTCAAGGTGCGGCAATTGTCGCGGTTCGTCGGTCAGAAAGAGGCGGCCGAGACGCGCGACGGGCTGGCGGACGGAACCATCGAGATCGTGATCGGGACCCATGCGCTGCTGGCCAAACAGGTCAAGTTCGCGCATCTGGGCCTGGTAATCATCGACGAGGAGCAGAAGTTCGGGGTTACTCACAAGGAGAGGCTGAAACAGCTGCGGTCCGAGGTGCATGTCCTGACCCTGACCGCCACGCCGATCCCGCGCACCCTGCAACTGGCGCTGACAGGTGTGCGCGACCTCAGCCTGATCGGCACCCCGCCGGTCGACCGGCTGGCGATCCGGACCT
>CAYWND010000279.1:0-4529 GCA_964459085.1 uncultured Oceanibium sp.
CGCAGCCATCGGGCGGGGGTATTGGCGCCGCGTCGGACTGGCGTTTGTGGCCGCCTCCGCGCGGGCAGCGATGGTCGGGCTAACGGCGTTGCTTGCGGCCGTGGCGGTGATCCTGGTTCGCGGATCGCAGGAACAAGCGCTGGATGAAACCGCAGTCTTGTTCCTGTCGTCCTTTGCGATTGTCGAACTGTCGCGCGTCGGGGTCCGGTTCTTTCTGTCCCCGGTCTATTCCAGCCTGCGCGTGCTGACGATGAGCGACGATGCGGCGCGCAGCGTCGGGCGATGGTTGTCGTTGTCGATCTTCTTCGTCGGCTATGGCCAGTTTCTGGCCGTGCCTGTTGTCCGCGCGGAACTTGGGTTTTTTGTGGCGTCCGCGTTGTCCTCGGTCATTGGCATTTTGACGGTGCTTGGCGCGATTGTCTTTGTCGCCCGCAACCGCGAGAAGGTGGCAACCTGGCTGCGCAGCGGTACGACGACCAAAACGGGCGAGGTGCAGCAAGGCGGGCTGATCGAATACTGGCATATTCCCGTCAACCTGTACCTGCTTGTCCTGCTGATCGTAGTCATCACCCAACCCGGCAATGTCCTGCTGCCGATGCTCTATACCACCAGCAAGGTTGCCGCAGTCATCGTCGCTGGCGTGTTCTTTCGCGACAGTCTGGCCCGGCTGGGTCGGCGCGGGATCCGCCTGAACAAGGGTGCACGCGAAGCGATCCCGACACTCGAGCGGCGGATCAACCGCATGCTGCCCAAGATCCTTTGGGTCGTGCGAAACCTGATCCTGTTCGGCGTGATCATTGCAGTTCTAGAGATCTCGGGGTTTCTACCGGTCGCCACGCTGCTGGGCGTCAGCTTTGCCGAAAATCTGCTGGCCGAGACCATCACGATCCTGGGCCTTGTCATGGTCGCCGCGGTGGCGTGGCTGGCCATGGCCACCTGGGTGGACTACCGGCTGAACCCGCATTACGGAAGCCCGCCGTCCGCGCGCGAGACGACGCTATTGACGCTGCTCTATAACGCGGCCTCGATTGCGCTGGTCATCGTGACCGGAATGATCATCCTGTCAGAGCTGGGACTGAACATCGCGCCCCTGCTGGCATCGGCCGGGGTGCTGGGTTTGGCCATCGGTTTCGGCGCGCAGAAGATGGTGCAGGACATCATCACCGGGATCTTCATCCAGTTCGAGAACGCGATCAACGTAGGCGACGTGATCACGGTGGCGGGCACCACCGGAACCGTTGAAAAGCTGACGATAAGGTCTGTCTCGTTGCGGGATGTTCAAGGGGTCTTTCACATCATTCCGTTCTCGTCGGTGGATATGGTGTCGAACTTCATGCGCGATTTCTCGTACTTCGTCTGCGACATGGGTGTGGCCTATCGCGAGACTCTGGAAGATGTGCGCGACGCGATGCTGCACGCGTACGAGCTGCTGAAAGAGAACGAAGAGGAATCGCCGTGGCTGCTGGGGGAAATTGAATGGTTCGGCTTGAACGCCTTCGGGCCGTCAGAATTGGTGGTGCGGGTGCGGATCAAGACCATCCCCGGGCGCCAATGGGGCGTCGGTCGGGCCTATAACGCGATCCTGAAAGAGGTGTTCGACGAACGTGGGATCGAGATCCCATTCCCACACCAAACGATCTATTTCGGCGAGGATCGCGACGGCAAAGCGCCGCCACTGCGCATCGACAACACCCGCACCGAGACGTCCTGACAGGCGCGTGTCAGCAACACGAACGCTCAGGACCAGAGCGCGTCATGGGCCTGGACGTGACCGACATGCAGCATCCGCCGGTTCAGCATCGGCGCATTGGCCCGGCGTTGGACCGCTGGATCCAGGCGATCCAGCGCACCGACCCGCACCAGCAGGGCGGCCATGGCGGCCTCGGACGCACGGGTCGCCCCGTCCTCGACCTTCAGGGCGATGCCCATCCGCTTGGACGGCAGGATTGCGGTAAAGACCCCCTCGGCCCCCGTCTTGACCGCGCCCTTGCCGGACATCGCGGTGGTCAACTCGGCACACGCGCGTCCATCGCCGGAAACCAGCAACGGGTGCGCCATCATGGCGGCCACCAGCGCCTGCGCTGCCGCGCAGCGTTTTGGTGCCAAGGTGTCGGGTGCGGCCATTTTGGCCATGGCGTGGGCCAATCCGTGCAGAGTGCACGCGAAATTCGGGGCGGAACAACCGTCAATCGCCACATGAGGCGACGCCGCGCCGGTCATCTCTTCGAAGGTCTCGCGCACCAGGCGCTGCACGGGATGGTCCAGATCGACATATTCCGGTCCGCCGCCCAGATGCCGCGAAAGTGTCAGAAACCCGGTATGTTTGCCGGAACAATTGTTGTGAACCTGCGTCGGCGCGTGCCCATCCGCCCGCAGCCCATGCCGCGCGGGCGTGTCATCGGGCACCTGCGGCCCGCAGCGCAGGTCGCGCTCGGCCAGGCCCATCTCGGCCAGCCAGGCGATCACCCGGTCGGTGTGTATCGCACCGCCACTGTGCGAGGCGCAGGCCAGCGCCAGCCTCTCGGGGTCGATGCCGAACGCCTCGGCCGCGCCGGTCTCGATCATTGGCAGGGCCTGCAGCATCTTGCATGAGGATCGCGGGTAGATCACGACTTGCGGATCCCCGAACGCGACGACGATGTCGCCTTCGTCGTCCACGACCACCGCGTGCCCCCGGTGTTGGCTTTCCATCATGTCGCCGCGGATGACCTCGGCCAGGAGTGCCGGTTCAGTCATCCAGGAACGCCTCGACCACATTCTCCCCCAGGGATTGCCGCAGTGCTTTGAACGCCAGTCTGATGCGCGACTTCACAGTGCCCAGCGGCAGGCGGTCGCGTTCGGCAATCTCGGCATGGCTGAGACCGTCATAGAACGCCGCATGCAGCGCCGCGCGCTGATCGTCCGGAAGGGCCGCGATAGCCTCACGCACTGCAATGCTGAGCTCTTGCGCCGACAGCGCCTCGTGCCCGGTTGGCTCGGCGGCGGGTTGGAACAGCGGATCATCGGGGTCCGGTTCGGGCCGGGCGCGTTTTCGCAGCAGATCGATTCGGCGATTTCGAGCGATCGTGTAGATCCATGTCGACACCGCCGCCTTGGCGGGGTCGAACTGGTGTGCCTTGCGCCAGACGGTGACCATCACCTCTTGCGCCACCTCGTCCGCGTCCTGATCCGACGCCCCAGCCCGCAGGATAAACGCCTTGATCTTTACCGCATAACGCCCGAACAGCTCGGCAAATGCGTTGCGGTCCTGCTCGACGATCAGCGCAATCAGCGCCACGTCGTCATGATTCGAAAAGTCGTTCATCCTTGGGTGCGTTCTACACCCGCCGGCCCCGGCCACCTAGCGTGAGTTTCCGTTGTATCCTGAAAAAAACCGCCGCCTTTGCCAAATTCCCCGCGAGGGGGGTGGATTGCCCCCACCGCTTCGTCATAAATAGCGATCAGTTTGACAAGTCAGCGCCCTGAAAACGGGGTGGTTCGAGCGGGTGAGGAGGCAACATACATGTTTCGGCAGATCGCCAGTATCGGTGCGGCTGTGGTTTTTGCGACGGCTGTCAGCGCACAAACGGACGAGTCCGTTGCCGCGTACAAGGATTGGTCGGTGTTTACGCCTTCGGATCCCAAGGAATGCTATATCGTCTCGCCGCCGATCGCGTCCGAGGCGCAGCGCGGCGGCAGTTCCGTCAGTGTGAACCGGTCCGAGATCCGACTGTTCGTCATCATTCGGCCGGACCCCGATCCCGCCAAGCGGATCGACAAGCAGGTCGCCTTTACCGGTGGCTATCCCTATCGCGCAGGCAGCGAAGTCAGGATGGAAATCGGGACCGATACCTTTGGCCTGATCACGGGATCTGGCGACAATGACGAATACGCCTGGCCCGCCAGCCCGGATGCGGACCAGCGCGTCGTGACGGCGATGCGGGCAGGCGTGAATGCCAAGCTGACAGGTGTATCGGCCCGTGGCACAACGACGATCGATACCTTCTCTCTGCTGGGCTTTTCAGCCGCGCTGGACGAGGCGGACAAGCTCTGCCAGTGACACCGGCGGCGGGCGCGGTCTGCATCTCGCCCGCGCCCTATCTGCCGTTTTGCGACCCTGTTCAGCGCAAGGTCCCCGGCCTTTTCCCGCTCCTCCCCAAGACCTGGGTTCAACGCGATGCCGCGTTCCCGGCTCAGATGGCGTTGCGCGACGACCTCGTTGCGGCGAAAGGCCATGCAGTGGCGGCCGTACTGCCCGAAGGCCGGGATGCGCTGGGCGAATGCCTGAACGCGGTTGCCGCCCATCTGATCGAAACCGACCCGGACTATCGCCGCCAAGGTGCCAACTTGGTGCGACCAGACGGGCAAGCGGTGCCGGTTGACGGCGCAGCGGCGTCGCTGGCGCGGCTGGCGCAAGAGGATTGGCTGATCCTGACACCGCGCCCCGGTCATTCCGAATATGTCTTGGTCGGCGGCGCGCTCTGTTTTCCGGCGCACTGGAACCTTCCTGACAAGCTGGGGCTTCCCCTGACGCAGGTGCACGGGCCAGT
>CAYWND010000280.1:0-4489 GCA_964459085.1 uncultured Oceanibium sp.
CTCGGCCTCGGGCACGCTGGGGCAGATCATTCCGCCGTCGATCGTCATCGTTCTGTTGGGCACGCTGGCGGGGGATCTGTATGCCACGGCGCAGGAAAACCGGGCGGCCAGCCTGGGTTGTTCGGATGCGCTGACCTATCTGGGCGAGCCTGCGGTTCTGTCGGTGGGCACGCTGTTCCAGGCCGCGTTGCTGCCCGGTATCTTCCTTGCGTTCCTGTATGGCGCCTATGCCTTTGGCTTTGCCCTGGTCAAACCTGACAAGGCCCCGCCGATCCCCAGCGTCGATACCGAGGGCCATGGTCGGGGCCGGGGTCATGGATTGACCTGGTTTCTGGCGGTGCCCGTGGGCATCATCGTGGTCGCGGTCGGCATGGGACAGGTCAATCTGGCCGGTAGCCAGGCGATCAATGTCAGTTCGGTCGCGGCGCAGCAGGTTGAGTTGGACCTGCGCACCAATGTTTCCGATCAGTGCCGCGAGGCCATGATAGATCTGCACGGGCAGGAGCGTTGGGACGCCTCGGTCGCGCTGGCCGAACAGGCGGCAGCGCTGGGCGATACCGACAGCCAGGAAGACCGCGAGCTGTCGCCCGAGGAACTGATCCAGGCCCGCGCCGACGCGCTGGCCAATGCGGCCCCCATCGGCAGTGGACTGCTGACCATGTTGGTCCTGCTGGGCCTGATGCTGACCACAGCGTTCGGGGTCGCCCCGGATGCAGACCGCCGCCCGCTGATCGTTGGCGCTGTGGGTGTGGCGCTGGCAATGGCCGTGGACGTGATGCTGTTGGATCCGCTGAGCTCGCCCGGAACCGTGTTTTTGCTGCAGGCGATCCCTTTCGCGATGCTTCTTTATGGATGTCGTACCGCCGTTGCGCGCCTGGCGCAGAACGAGTTGTTACGCGTTGTGTTCCCGCCATTGGTTCTGATCGTCGCGGTGCTGGGATCGATCCTGGGTGGCATCACAAACCCGACACCGGCTGCGGCATTGGGCGCTGCGGGTGCGATCATGCTTGCGGCCTATCGTAAGTTGCAGGAAGAGGGGTCTTCGAGCCGTATGATCGTCATGGCCAGTTTCGCGCTGGTGATCATGCTGCTGGTTGGCGTGAATTTTGACCTGAGGGTCAATCTGGAAGTCGTCAGTTTCGAGAACTGGGTCGCGTTCTTTGTCGCGCAGGCGGCCTACAGTTTTGCCATGATCGGGCTGATCTATGGCTGTTTCGTCCTGGCGCGTGGCGCGGTTCTGTCACCGGTGGTGCGCGAGACCGCCAAAGTCACGTCGATGGTTTTTGCCATCCTGATCGGGTCGCAGATGCTGAACCTGGTCGTGATCTCGTTCGGGGGCGAGCACTATATCCAGGAGTTCCTGCGCTCGTTCGACCGCGAATGGGTGGTCTTTTTGATCGTGATGCTGGTCCTGTTCATCCTGGGCTTTGTCCTGGACTTCCTGGAGATCATATACATCGTGATCCCGATCGTTGGCCCTGTGATCTATGGCGGGACCATGGATCCGAAGTGGGTCACGATCATGATCGCGGTCAATCTGCAGACCAGTTTCCTGACCCCGCCGTTTGGGTTCGCGCTGTTCTATCTGCGGGGTGTGGCACCGGCCAGCGTCACCACCTGGCACATCTATCGCGGCGTCATTCCATTCGTGCTGATCCAGGTGCTGGGTCTGGCGATCCTGTGGATGTTCCCGGCGATTGTCACGATTGTGCCGAACCTGCTGGGCTGAGGCGCGGGTGCACATCAAGCCCGACGCCGCAAAAGGCGGCGGGTTTCAGAGATCTTCGGTGTCGGGCAGATAGATCGCGGCAACCTGTTCCGCGATGGGATCGTTGTCGATCGGGCCGGTGCCCAGTTCGACCTCGGTCTCGGGGGTCATCCGGGTCCAGCCGCCGCCGTGAAAGATCTCTAGCGGACGGTACTGGGCCTTGTAGTCCATCTTGCGCGACCCAGGCACCCAATAGCCCAGATAGACGTAGTTCAAATTGGCCCGCTTTGCGATCGCCACATGATCCAGGATCACGTAGGTACCCAGCGACTGTGGCGCCAAGTCCGGGTCAAAGAACGAATAGACCATCGACAGCCCGTCCGACAGCACATCCGTCAGGCAGACCGCGACCAATGTGCGCTCGCCCCGATCCTCGGCATAATACTCCACGATGCGCGACCGGACCGGCGTTTCCTCGACCATCGCGGCGTATTCATAGACGTCCATATCGGCCATTCCGCCATCGGAATGCCGACTGGACAGATACTTGCGAAACAGCTCGAACTGCTCTTCCGAGGCCCAGGGAGTCGTTGGCTCGCGAATCAACCCCTGATTGCGTTTAAGTACCCGACGCTGGGATCGCGACGGTGCAAACTCGTCCACCACGATCCGGGCCGACAGGCAGGCCGAGCATTCAGCACAGGACGGGCGGTAGAGCACATTCTGCGACCGGCGAAACCCTTGATTTGAAAGGACATCGTTCAGATTGTCGGCACTGGACCCTTGCAGCGCAGTGAACAATTTCCGCTCGACCCGCCCGTCAAGATACGGGCATGGCTGGGGCGCCGTCACATAGAATTGCGGCGTTTGCGGAAGGCTGTGGCGCATCTTCGAAAGTGCCCCTGTCTGTCGCCTGCAAGGCTAGCAGGGGCGGGGCCGCGCGCGCAATCCCTTAATCCAGGGGTTGATTGATGGCGGTCGAGCCCAGGATCAGGTCGGGGATGCCCTGGTGATACCGGGTGGCCATGATGCAGAATACCGTGGCGATCCAGCCAAGAAAACTGGCCATTAGCAGCATGAAGATCAGGGTGTGAAACGCAGCATGCCCCAGATCGAAACGGTCCCCGGTCCGGGTCCGAAACTCGATCCCCATCAGCCGCATGCCCCATGTCGACGAAGCGCCTGCGATGGTCAGCGTGCGATAGAGGAAGGCCACTGCCAGCGCAACGGCCGGAAACAACAGAAAGCCAAAGCCCAGTGTCAGCAGGCCGATGATCGTGGCCATGATCGTGGACAGAACGGCGATGACCAGAAAGTCCACGAACCATGCGATCAGCCGCTTTACCGGAACCCCGGCATAGAACTGCGCATCCCGGTCTGGGTCCGGCAGGTGGGTGTCAAACGACATGTCAGCAGTGATTGGCATAACGTGCTCGGGCCTTTTCTGGTGGGAATGTTGGGGCCAGTGCCCCGAATTTGCAAGGGCACTGGCGGTTTGGTCGGTCAGGCTGGCTGCTGCTCGCCTGTGGCGGATCCGTTTTCATCCGCTTTCGCGTCGGGCTGCGGCGTGCCGCGATCCTTCATTTCGTCCATGAACTGGTCAAACTCTGCCTGGTCGCGGGCCTCTCGCAGACGACCCAGAAAGGATTGAAAGGCCGACTGTTCGTCTTCCAGGCGTTTGAGGGTTTCGTTGCGATAGGCATCGAAAGCCGAGTTGCCGGACGACTTGCGGAAATGGCGGGCGCGATGCCTGCGGTCATGCTTGCACATGTGACTGCTCCTGTATCTGGGGTAGGGACCCCGGCGATTGCGGCCGGGGTCGTTCGGCTGCACGGGATCAGGCGGGGATCGGGTCGCCGTCGATCACGTCGTCGCCGGTCTTGCGGGCTGCATCCTCGCGCGCCTTGCGGGCACGTTCGTCCATGAACTGGTCGAACTCGGACTGATCCTTGGCCTTGCGCAGGCGTTCCAGGAAGTCGTGAAACGCGGCCTGTTCATCCTCGAGCCGGCGCAGGGTCGCATCCTTGTAGGAATCGAACGCGGTGTTGCCGGTCCGGCTGTGCGGGCGGAACCGGGTGCCGGTGTGCGACCATTTGCGGGCCGAGCAGGACATGCGGTTCGAGAAGATCATGTACATCAACAGTGCCAGCCCGATGGGCCAGAACAGGATGAAGCCCACAACCATTGCGGCAATCCATGCGCCTTTGCCACGGGCATCGAGCCAGGCTTGCGCATCATAGAACCATCGGGTGACGGAGTTCATTTTGGGTCCTTTCGAATGTAAATGTAATTCACATTAACATACATGGGGGATGCAAGCGCGGGTTCAAGGGCAAATCCGGAAAATTTCTGCAATTCCCGGTAAGGTGCTAGAAAGGGGCGGGTATTCCCAGCTTGGCGGCCTGTGTCTCAAGATCCCGCGCGGTGTCGTCGGGCAGGGCAATCCCGGATTTCAGATGACGCGCCTCGGCAAGTGCCTCGAGTTCGCCGGGATAGAAGACCCGGTCAAACCCGGGGCGCAGCGGCTGGGCGCGGTTTCCCTCGATCAGGTGTTCCATGTCAGCCTCGAACTCGGGCAATGGCCGCAGTTTCGAGATGTCGATAGCAAGCGCAAGGTGCCCCACGCCACTGCGGCCCTGGGGCACATAAGGGCCAATGACACCAGCACCGAACCCGCTGCCTGACAGGACACCGGCCAGCACATCCATAACGACCGAAATCGCTGCGCCCTTGTGACCGGCCATCGGCAGGATCGCCCCTGCAATGCCCTGCGCGGGATCC
>CAYWND010000281.1:0-4489 GCA_964459085.1 uncultured Oceanibium sp.
CACCCCGCGCCCCGCTCTGACGGGGCGCGCGCGTGTTCGGGCCAGAACGAGGGCCAGAACGAGGGCCAGACAAGGGGGAGCCATGTCCCAGACCACCGTCATCGGAACCGAAGTCGCACGCAGGCTGGCCACTGCGGCACTTGAGGCGTCGAACACCAGCGGCGCCAACGCCGCCGCCACGGCCAGCGCCCTGGTCAAGGCCGAGATCGATGGGCAGGGCGGGCACGGGCTCAGCCGGGTGCCGTCCTATGCCGCCCAGGCGCGGGCGGGCAAGATCGACGGCCACGCCGTGCCCACGCTGCAAGACGTCCGCCCCGGTGCGTTCCGGGTCGATGCGGGCCACGGATTTGCCTACCCGGCCTTCGATCTGGCGATCCCCGAACTGGCCGACCGGGCCGCGACCCAGGGCATCGCCGCCGCAGCCATCCACCGCTCGCACCACTACGGCGTGGCCGGGCACCACTGCGAGGCGCTGGCCGAACGCGGCATGGTCGCCTTTGTCTACGGCAACTCGCCCAAGGCCCTGGCCCCCCACGGTGCCCGGGAACCTGTCCTGGGCACCAACCCCATCGCCTTTGCCGCCCCGGGCCCCAACGCTCCGGTCGTCATCGATCTGGCGGTCACCACCGTTGCCCGTGGCAAGATCCTGGCCGCCCGCGAAGTCGGCGAGCCGATCCCCGAGGGCTGGGCCCTGGGCCCCGATGGCGAACCGACCACCGATCCGGTCACGGCGCTCAAGGGCTCGATGGCGCCCATCGGCGGGGCCAAGGGCGCGGCCCTGGCGCTGATTGTCGAGATCATGTCGGCCTGCCTGGCCGGTGCGGCGCTGGGAACCGAGGCCTCCAGCCTGCTCGATGCCCAGGGCGACGCGCCCGATATCGGCCAGACCCTGATCGCGTTGGACCCCGGACCCCTGTCCGCGGGCCGGTTCATGGACCGGATGGCCGATCTGGTCGAGATCTACGACCGCCTGGAGGGCGCCCGCCTGCCGGGCTCGCGCAGGCTGGCAGCACGCGCCGCCGCCGCCAGGGATGGCCTGCAGGTCAAGACGGTGCTACTTGAGCAGCTGGAGACGCTTGCAAGGGGATAGCCATGCGCCAGATCGGGACGCATCAGGGGCAGCCCGTGGTCGAGGCGGTGCTGGAAAGCGCCGACGCCCGCATCGCCATCATGAACTACGGCTGCGTGATCCGCGACTGGCGGGTCGAGGCGCAGGGCAGGGCGATACCCTGCGTGCTGGGGTTCGACAGCTTCGATCCCTATCCCGAGCATTCGAAATCCTTCGGCATCATCGCCGGTCGTGTTGCGAACCGCACCGCGCTGGGGCGGTTTACGCTGGACGGCCAGACCTACCAGCTGCCCATCAACAACGGCCCCAATCACCTGCATGGCGGGCCGACGGGCCTGGGCAAACGCCTGTGGCAGATCGACCAGGACGACACGACCGTCACGCTGCGTTATCACAGCCCCGATGGCGAAATGGACTATCCCGGGGCGGTGGCGTTCGAGGTCACGTTTCGCCTGGACGGCCCGGCGCTGACCTGCGACATGCGGGCCGTGCCCGACCGCCCCACACCGGTCAACCTGGCGCAGCACAACTATTACAATCTCAAGGGACAGGGCGACATCCGCGATCATGTCCTGCAGATCGCGGCCAGCCGCTATACCCCCGTCGATGACACCCAGATCCCGACCGGGGTGATCGCGCCGGTCGAGGGCACGCATCTGGACTATCGCGCGCCCTGCCGCATCGCCGACCGCGATCCCGACCGCATCGGGGCGGATCACAACCTGGCCCTGGACGATGGACGCGGGGCCGACACCCCCGCCGCAACCGCGCGGTGCGACGAGACCGGCCTCGGTTTGCGCATCTTCACCGATCAGCCTGGCATCCAGCTTTTTGACGCGCACCCCATGCAGATCACCGTGCCTGGACATGACGGCGAGATCTATGGCCCCTATGGCGGCCTGTGTCTCGAGGCGCAGC
Organism: uncultured Oceanibium sp.; assembly: GCA_964459085.1. Classification (GTDB taxonomy): domain Bacteria; phylum Pseudomonadota; class Alphaproteobacteria; order Rhodobacterales; family Rhodobacteraceae; genus Halovulum. Next base: position 1,988 of record CAYWND010000281.1, read on the forward strand.
ACTTCCCCGACAGCCTGAACAATCCCGACTGGCCGTCGATCATCTGCACGCCGGACGCGCCCTATGCGCAGCGGCTGGTCATGGACATCCGTGCGGACTAAAGACCGCCGAGGTCCTCCAACGCCTCTGCCAGCCGCGCCGGCAATGCCTCGTCGCCCGAAACCAGCGCATAGACCCAGGCGTGGGTCAGGTGAAACCGCCGCTCCTCGGGTCTGGCCATCATGTCCGCCGCGCGCTGGTGCAGGGCGGACAGCTCGGCCGCCGCGCCCGTGCCGTGCAATCGCTTTAGCTCGGCATCCAGCGCTGCGCGGTCATCGGGCAAGTCGGCTGGCCACCCAGTCGTGGAAACAATGGGTCGGGCTGTCCATCACCGCCGAAAACCGCCCGCCGTCGAAATTCGGCGCACCGCGGCCCTTCTGCATGCCTTCGACAACGAAAATGTCTTCCAGGAACACTTCTTTCCACAGGGCGGCGTTCTTCTCTCGCAGCTCCTTGTAGGCATCCGACGTCGCGGCCTCGGCGGTGGTGTAATAGATGTCGATGTTCTCGATCGTACGGTTGTGGGCCACCGGATCCAGCCGGATCGTAAAGATATGATCGCGGTGCACGCCGAACAGGACATTGGGATAGATCGCGATGTATTCCGCCGCGCGGTCCCATTTTTCGGGCAGGTTGTCAAAGTTCGGGAAGGCCTGATCGGGATCCAGCGACGGGTTATAGACCAGCGTCCCTTGCCCGGAATACTCGCGCGGCGCCTCGATATGATAGTGGTCTTCCAGCCGGGAATAGCTGTTCAGGCCGGGATGCACCCAGGGCAGATGATAGCTCTCGCAATAGTTCTCGACCGCCAGTTTCCAGTTGCAGGCGACATCCAGGGTAAAGTTTGATTCGGGCCCGCCCCAATGGATCTCTTTGCCCTCGAATTCGGCCAGGCGGGTTCGCAGGGGCGCGATCCACTCGTCAAAGTCCGGCGCGCGGCCATCGATATTGACGAATACCATGTCCATGTAGACCCCCATCGCGACCGGGGTCAGACCGGTCTGCTCGGGTTCGATACTGTCATGCGTGTTCACCCCCGGCCCACCCACATGGGGTGTGGCCCGCAGCGCGCCGTCATGGCTGTAGCACCAGGAATGATAGGGACAGCGGATCACGCCTCCGAAGTTTTTCTTTTCGGCCACCAGGATCATGCCCCTGTGGCGGCAGACATTCTCGAACACCCGCAAACCGCCCTCGCGGTCGCGCAGCAACAGCAGAGGCATGCCCAGCAGATCAATGGGCATCGCGTCCCCCGGGGCAGGCACGTCCTTGCCCGATCCGATGCAGATCCAACCGGGTTTGAACACCCGCTCTTTTTCCAACTCCAGGGCATCCGCACTGGAATACAGGCTGTTGGGCAGGCCGTTGGCTTCGGCCACCGGTTTCATGATGGATTGCAAATCCAGGCTCAGTTGATCGAGGTCCAGCATCTTGTCACCCGGTATGGACTGTCTGTGGATCATAGAGCGTACGATTCCCGCCGCTGTCCCGGCTCAAACCGACATGTGGTGTCGGTTCGGGGCATTGTCCGAACGGGCGGCGTTGCAGCTGTGCCATAGGGCAAGCCTTGGACGGCGTATTCGAATCTCCTGTGGCCTGGGATCGACTGGATGAGGAAATGACAATAAGGTGTTATATATAGATATAAAAAACCTCATGTGATGCGCCAAAAAGGTTAACGTAAATTAGGCATTCCAGTATTTGAATATCTAAAATTGACCAGCTATCCCCCCGCATTTTGGGGGTTATTTTCTGTCAACCACTAATTGTTGTCACAAAAGCTAAAAATTCCGTTGACCGCCCGTGAGTTGTCGTTCACCTTGTGTAAGCCCAGACGCAGACCACAAGATATAGGGGCAGCGGCTACATCTGGGATACACTTACCGAACACGGTGCTGGGGCGGCAGGCTCTGGCGCCCGGTGGCGGCAACGTTCGCCACCGGACAGTCGAATAACGCGTCTTGAACGGGGCAGAGATGAAGATAGACCGCAAATTCACCACGCAGAAAACCGGCGCCTACGGTGCCATCGAGTTCCGCAATACCGCGTCCGAGATCCGCAATCCGGACGGCTCGGTGGTGTTCTCGCTGACCGATATGGAGGTGCCGGCAAGCTGGTCCCAGGTGGCCTCGGACGTGCTGGCGCAGAAGTACTTCCGCAAGGCAGGCGTGCCCGCCGTGACCAAGAAGGTGCGCGAAAAGGGCGTGCCAAGCTTCCTGCAACGTTCGGTCCCGGACGAGGCCGCGTTGGCCAAACTGCCCGAGGATCAGCGCTATGGGGGCGAGACCTCGTCGACGCAGGTCTTCGATCGCCTGGCCGGCGCCTGGGCCTATTGGGGCTGGAAGGGCGGCTATTTCTCGACCGAAGCCGACGCGCAGGCCTATTTCGACGAGATGCGGTACATGCTGGCCGCCCAGATGGCCGCGCCGAACTCGCCCCAGTGGGTCAACACCGGCCTGCACT
>CAYWND010000282.1:0-4484 GCA_964459085.1 uncultured Oceanibium sp.
CCCCTTCCGAGCCCGGCTTGGACAAAAACCGTTGCCGAAAATCGTCCGAGATCACGCTGGTTTTCATCAGCGCCGAGTCGAACAGATTGCCCTGCATCACCAGGAACCCCGCCTTTTCGCGCAAAGGGTTGTCCGTGGTCCGGATCACGTCCGTATCCACCGACCGCTTGCCGTCCAGGTTCTCGCCCAGCGTCTTGCCGCTGGCCGTCATCACGCCCAGATCCAACAGGTCTGCCGCCGCCAATTCGCCCATCACCGCAGGCACCCCGCCCGCACGGTGGAAGCTTTCACCCAGATACTTGCCCGCAGGCTGCATGTTCAACAGCAACGGCACATCAAACCCATGATCCTGCCAATCCTGCACCTTCAACTCGACCCCGGCGTGGCGGGCAACCGCCTGCAGATGTGGCGGCGCGTTGGTCGATCCACCGATGGCTGTGTTGGTGCGGATCGCGTTGATAAACGCAGCGCGCGTCAGGATGTCCGAAGGTTTGAGGTCCTCCAGCACCATTTCCACTGCCCGCTTGCCGGTGTGATAGGCCATCTCCATCCGCTCGCGGAACGGCGCCGGGATTGCCGAGTTGCCAGGCAGGCTCATCCCCAACGCCTCGGCCATGGCGTTCATCGTGCTGGCCGTGCCCATGGTGTTGCAATGGCCCAGGCTGGGGGCCGAGGCGCAAACCCGGCTGATAAATTCTTCATAGTCGATGGTGCCGTCCGCCAGCAGGCGACGGCTTTCCCAGACGATCATGCCCGACCCGGCCAATTCGCCCTTCCACCAGCCGTCCAGCATTGGCCCGCCATTCAGCGCAATCGCCGGAATGTCGACCGTCGCCGCCCCCATCAACATCGCGGGCGTGGTCTTGTCGCAGCCGGTCGTCAGCACCACGCCGTCGATGGGATAGCCGTACAGTACCTCGACCAGGCTTAGATACGCGAGGTTCCGATCCAGCGCGGCGGTGGGCCGTTTGCCCGTCTCCTGAATGGGATGGACGGGAAATTCCAGCGGGATGCCGCCCCCATCGCGGATCCCGGCTTTGATCCGATCCATCAGAAAGACATGGATCTTGTTGCAGGGGCTCAGATCGCTGCCGGTGTTGGCAACCCCGATGACCGGGCGATCCGACTGCAACTCTTCGCGCGTAAAGGCCTGGTTCTGATAGCGCTCGATATAGAGCGCGGTCATACCCGGATTGTTGGGATTGTCGAACCATTCCTGGCTGCGGAAACGGCGGTTGGCGCGCGTGTCGCTCATGGGGTTTGTCCTCTCGTATGCTTTGCCTCACCTTTTGGCACCATTGGTGTCATGGTCAACGGCAAATCAGCCCGGAAACGCAGTCGGCCAAGCCGAGCGCACGCCTTTACGATGGCTGGACATGTGGCTACGGTCCGCAAACTCACTTCGCCCTTTCCTTGTGATCTCAGCCAGGCGGCGCCCTTCCCATGACCGCAGAAATGCTGACCTTCGCGGCAGCCGTCTTTTTCCTGATCATCACGCCCGGTCCCGGAGTTCTGTCGACCGCCGGGGTCGGGGCGAGCTACGGGCGAGGCGCGGGCCTGTCCTATGTCAGCGGTCTGTTCATTGGTACCAACCTGGTGGCGCTGGCGGTGGTCACGGGTCTGGCCGCAGCGATCTTGGCGATGCCGGTCGCCCGCATTGCCTTGATGGCCGCGTCCACCGCCTACCTTCTCTATTTGGCAATGAAGATCGCCTTTGCCGGGGCAAAGCTGGGGTTTATCCACCCCGACCGCGCACCGGGCCTGCGGGACGGGGTGGCGCTGCAGCTGATCAATCCCAAGGCTTATGCGGTCAACACGGCTTTCTTTTCCGGGTTTCCGATGGGCATCGGATTGGGGTCCGAGTTGCTGATCAAGTTTCTGGTCATGAACGCGATTTGGATACCGATTCACATCGCCTGGCTGGCTGTCGGCACGGCCCTGCATCGGCTGGATCTGCCCCCGCACACGCAACGGATGATCAACTTCGGCATGGCCGCCGCGATGCTGGCGGTTGTGGCCCTTGCCACACATGCCGTTCTGACCTGATGGGATTGTCCTAAAATTGCCATGATATGCAGGCACCAGAATATTAAAAGCGAGGGGAACTGTTATGACCGATACCGCAGCGCCACGCCCGCCCTTGGGGATTGGGCAGATATTTTCCGAAACGTTTTCAATATTTTTCAAGCGCTTCCTAACGTTCTTTGTGATCGCAGCGATCCCTTCGCTGGTGCTGAACGCAATGTCGTTCGCAATGATTCCCAACGCTGTTGGGCCGGTGACCAGCGGCCAGATCACCGGCCCGGGCGAGATCTTCACGGCGGCCTATTTCATCTATCTGCTGATAGCGATGGTGGTCGGATTTGTGCTGATGGGTGTTCTGACCTTGGCCGCCTATGACGCAAAACTTGGGCGTCCGACGCGACTGGGCGTCTATATCAGCCGGGCACTGGGGGCGATCCTGCCGATCTTTGTCCTGTCGATCCTGTTCTATATCCTGCTGACCCTTGGACTGATCCTGCTGATCATCCCCGGCCTTTACGTCATAGGGCGTTTCAGGCTGTTTGTTCCGGCAATCCTGGTCGACAGCGCGGGCTTTGGCGGGCTGGGCCGTGCGTCCGAGCTGTCGCAAGGCTACCGCTGGCCCATCATCGGCGCCATGATCCTGCTGTTCATCCTGATATTTGGCCTGTCGCTGATCGCGCAGCTTGCCTTGGGCGTTGTTCTGTTCGCCTCCGGCGCGCTGTTGGCAGGATTGCTGGTGCAGGGGCTGGTCAGCGCGTTGATCTATGCCTTCGGGTCGATCTTTACGGCCGTGGTGTTCGCCCGGCTGAAAGAGATCAAAGAGGGTGTTTCGGTGGACGATCTGGTCGCGGTCTTCGAATAAGGCTGGGTCGGCGATAGGTTGCATTTTTCGCAATCATCCCATTATCGCCATGTTTCAATCTGTTCCGGGCCACAGCGTGGACTTTCCTTGTGTCTGTCCCTTTTGGAACAGATGGAGGAATGCGATGTCACTGCACGAAGCTCACTGGCTTGCCCCCTTGCTGGACGATTTGCAGAAGGCTACCGAGCGCGAAGGTCTGGCACGGGTGTCCGATGCGCTGGATCACGCCAAAGGAGAGCTCGCCGGAGAAATCGTCGCGATGGTAGACACAGCAAACGCCACCCAGGCCCCGTGCGAAGAACGTCGCGCCGAAGGCTGACGCGTCAGCCCTGGTCGCCCGGTTGCGGAAGACCCTCAAACCAATCCAGCACCTCGCCCAGCCATCCGCGCGGCACACCATGGCCACCCGGGCCCAGCAGCAGCGTCAGCGATCCGCTGCTGCATGCAGGCCATTCCTTGCGCCACAGGTTGCCGTCGGTCTGGGTGTCGACGGCGCGGGCCATGCAGCCCATGCCCTGCCGCCACACATCCAGCCCCTTCATCACGTTACCCTGATGATAGCTGCGGCCTTGCCAACTGACCACGCGGCCCTCGAACGGGACCATCGGATCCGAAAACCCGTGTGTGTGGTGCAGATGAACCGCGGCCTCGCAGCCCTCATGCATCGGCTCCCAAAAGGCGCCCGCCACGGCGGCATAGGCGGTTGCGGTGTCCGGGGCCAGGCAGGCCAGATCCCAGATCATCGACCCCCCGCGCGAGAAACCTGCCGCCAGAACGCGGTCCCGGTCCAGTCCGAACCGTTCGGCCGCGTCATCCAGAACCCGGTTCAGAAAGGCGATGTCGTCGCGGGTCTGCGGTGCCCCGTCGCGCACGCCCCAGTCGCGGTTGGGTTTTGCCCCGCGCAGGCCCTGGGGCGCGATCAGGGCATAGCCGCGATCGGTATAGCGCGCCGCACGGGCCGGATTGCGGACCGAGGATACGCCGGTCCCGCCAGCGCCGTGCAGAAACAGAACGATCGGTGGGCGCTCGACCCCTTCGGGGATGGCGGCGTGATAACTGCCGCCCTCGACCTCGCATGGCGTTTGTGCGTCACCACAGTCCGTCATGGCGGATGCGCCCGACGCCGTTGACAGCAGAAACATCAGGGCCGCGCATCCTGCGGCCATTCGGGGAGTGACTGGCATAGCGGGTGTCCCTTGGTTGTCCGGCTTTTCTAACATTCGCGGGCGGTCGCGCAAATCACAGTTCGGTGTCATGTCGCCCTGCCCTTGACAGCCCCCCTTGTGAGAACATTTAATGAGAACACAACAGGAACATTGTGAATCGCATGACACGCCTGCCCGCCACCACGCTCGACCGCCTTGCGCTTAACCCCCGACCCGGTCGGGGAGTGCCGCGTACCGGCTTTGGCCTGGGCGGGCTGGACGCGCGCCTGGGGGGTGGTCTGGACCGCAACGCCCTGCACGAGGTGCGCGCGCCACAGGCCCGCGACATCGCCGCTGCCACCGGTCTGGTGCTGTCGCTGCTCGCACGGGCCGCGCGGGACAGCGACCGTGCGCGGGTCCTCTCGATCACCAATCCCGCCGCGCCGGTCGAG
>CAYWND010000283.1:0-4470 GCA_964459085.1 uncultured Oceanibium sp.
GCGATCTCCCGTTGATTGAAAGCTTTCAAGGCACCGGCGAGCGCCACGGCCCCGGCAGGCTCGGTGAAAATCCCTTCTTTGCGGGCGAGACGACTCTGGGTGTCCCATACTTCTTGATCCGTCACAAGGTGACCGGTCCCACCCGTGGCCCGGCATTCCTGTACAGCCAGATGACCATCAACAACACTGGCCACCTGGAGTCCACTGACTTCCGTCGTACAATTGACTTCCTGTGCAGCATCACGTCCTTCACGGAGAGGTCCTGCAATTGTGTTATTCCCTTCTGGCTGAACACATTCCACGGCTGGCAGATTCACCAACTGTTGATGGTGCTTTAATTGCTGAAAGCCGCGTGCCAGGGCAACACAAGCGCCTCCTCCTCCAGCAGGACCTGGATGCGTGCGATCTCCAGCAGGCGGCAGGCGACACGGGCCAGAACCCCGCCGCCACCGCCAGCGCCGCCCTGAGCCAGCGACAGCGCAAGGGGGTGCCCGTCGACGACCTGCCTGGCAAAGGCACCGGTCTCGAACACCTTTCCATCCAGGCGCGGCGCCTTGCACCAGCTATAGGCCGGATCGGCCATGTCCTCGTCCGGCTGGGTCCAGCCTTGCAAGGGGTGCGCCGCATCGCCCAGCATCCAGCTATAGGCGACGTGTTCCTCGAGCCGGGACAGATCCAGCGTCGCCGCGTCGCCATCGACAATTCCGCGCGCGAACCCGTGCGCCCCATCGAATGCATAGGCGCCGAACGACAGGAACCTGCCCGGCCCTGCGCCCAGCGTATCCAGATCCAGGTCCTGCGCGATCCGAAGAAACAGACCGGCATCGCCGGGGGTCCAGTCCATCAGCGCATCTCGATCCGCGATCGAGATGAAGTCCTCCAAAGGCCCGCCGAACAGCGTCCGCTCCAGATACCTGCGAAACGCGCGCAGCGTCGCCTCGATCCGGACCTTGTCGCGCACAGTAGGGGTACGGGTCACGCCGCCCGGCTGGATCGCCAGGGTGTGCGGCCATTTGCCCGCCATAAGGCCGAGGATGTGGAACAGCTCGGCCCGCGCCTCGACCGCCGCGCGCGCCGCTGATCCCTCGATCGCCAGAAACCTCTCGCGAACCTGATCGTGCCAGGCATGGTGTGCGTAGCAGTCCCGCGCAAAATCGGGCATGAAGAACAAGTGGAAATGGGTCAGGTGATCCGCCACATTCTCGACCCCGTGGATCAGGGCGGCCATCCGCTCGCCGCCTGGCGCTGGTGTCAGCCCTTGCGCATCCGCAAGTGCCCTCGCGGCGGCTGCGGATTGGCTGATCGAACAGATGCCACAGATCCGCGGGGTGATCGTCAGCGCGTCACGCGGGTCCTTGCCCTCGAGCATCATTTCAAAGCCGCGAAACAGCGGCGAGTTCGCATAGGCCGCCGAGACACGACCATCCTCGAGCTCAAGGCGGATCTCCAGGTCCCCCTCGACCCTGTTGAAGGGCCCGACAAGCAATTCGCGGCCCATTAGTGACGCGGCTTTCTCAAGGTTGGCGGTACCTTTATGCGGTCCGACTTGGCGTTGACGTCAATCCTGTCCGGCGTGGCCGCCTTGGACAGCGACGCCAGCGCCATGAACCATGCCTTTGGCATATCACTGGGCAGACCGACCGGGATGCCCGCCACTTTGGGGGTTTCCGTAAAGGCGTGGCGCGGTTCCTCGAATTCCGGTGCGGTGCAGGCGATGCAAGGGTAGCCGCCACGCGTGCAGCTGCCCGATCCGTTCCAGGGTCGGATGTTGCAATCGCCCACGGCTTGGGTGCCGACGCAGCCCAGATGTTCCATCATGCAACCGATCTCGGACAACTCGCGCGCGCTGGCCTTGTATTCGTAGAATTCGTTCTTGGGGCAGGCGTGATGGACCAGATGTTCGGCAAAGAACCGCGGTCGCCGATAGTCGTCCAGCGCGGTTTCGTCCAGCACGCCGCCGGCTATCATCAGCAGGGTTTCGGTCACCCAATCGGGATGCGTCGGACAGCCCGAGACATTGATGACCGGCATGCCGCTGTGCGCCCGGAACGTCTCGGCCAGTGCGCCCCCGGCATGGCTGCCGTCAAACTGCAATCCGACCGCATCAGAGGGATTGCCCCCGGCCGAGGTGATGCCGCCAAATGCCGCGCACGAGCCCACGGCGACAACGTTCTCGGCCAGCGGGGCCAGATCCCGAACCCAGTCGAGCATGGACTTGCCGGTGCCCGAGAGCATATGGAATCGGCCCGTTCCTTTTGGCCCGCGCACGATCGATCCCTCGACGCAAAGCACGTCCAGGCGTTCGCGCCCCTCCAGGATCGCGTTCAGGATGTCGTGCACCTCGGATCCGGTTTCCTGGCTCAACGCCGGGTGCCACAACAGTTGGATGCCCGCCGCCTCTAGCATCTCGAACACGTTCGGATCCTCGGCACACAGCAGCGACATCGTACACCCGCCGCACCCCGCCGATTGCAACCAAAGGACATTTGTTCCGCCCATCACGCTGCCCCCAGTTCCAGGCGAAAGCACGCGCCCGACCCGGTGTCACGCAATACCAGCCGTCCACCATTGTCCGCCGCGATTTTGTAGGAAATTGAAAGGCCCAGACCGGTGCCGCGCCCCACCGGCTTGGTGGTGTAGAACGGGTCGAAGATGTGCGCCCTGTCGGCTTTGGGCACGCCGGGGCCGGTATCCTGAACCTCGATTGCGACACGGTCGTCGCAGCGGTCCCCAGTGATGGTTATGGTTCTCTCCTTACTGCCGTCCAGCGCATCGATTGCGTTTTGCACCAGGTTCATGATGACCTGCTGAATCTGCCCGCGATGCCCCATGGCAGTCAGCGTCGCCTCGCCTTCGAAACGCAGCTCAGCCGCCTCGGCCGCGCCGCGCATGACCCAGTTTGCGGCTGTCTGTGCGGTCTCGACCAGATCAAACGGCTCCAGCTCGTTACCGCCCTCGTGGCTGAGTTGGCGCAAGTCGGCGACGATGTCGCGCACCCGTTCCGCGCCGTCCCGCGCGCCATCGATCGCGCGGCGCAGGTTGCGGACCTCGCGGTCCAATTTCAACTCTTCACGCAGTGCGATCAGCGCATCACGGCTGGCCCCTGATTGCACGCTATCGAAATAGGTCTCGAACTTGGTGGCGTATCGCTCCAGCGCATGCGCGTTGGCATAGACAAAGCTGATCGGATTGTTCAACTCGTGCGCCACACCCGCCAGCAGACGCCCCAACGAGGCCAGCTTTTCGCTTTGCACCAATTGGGCCTGCGCCAATTGCAGCGCTTTGTGACTGTCTTCCAGTTCGGCATAGGCCCGCCGCAGCTCGCCCACCGGGCGCCCGGCAAGGATCGCCCCCTTGGCCCGCCCCAGATTGTCCAGACGGGGGGAAATATGGACCTCCAGCGGCATCGGCTCGCCCGGGGTCAGCAGGGCGAACTCGCCGGTTTCCACGCGCTTGTGTTGGATCGCTTCGTGAAAACTGCGCAGCAGGCGGTCGCGATCTTCGACCTTGAACAGGCTGTCGATCCCGCCGTGCAGGATGGTGTCCTTGTCGCTGTCAACAAGGCGACAGACCGAACTGCTGGCCTCGACCACGCGGTGGTCACGCGTGGTCAGGATCAGCGTGTCCGAGATCGACGCAAGAATCGAATCCAGAAGGTTGCGCAGCGCTTCCAACTCGGCATTCTGGGTTTCGAGCTGCCGCTGGTGGCCGATCAGATCCGCATAGGTCTGGTCCACGGCGCGAAGAACCTCGACCCACGCCGCATCGCTGAACCCGGCAGTGTCGGCGACAGCGTGCGTCACGGCGTTCACGATCCTCTCTCTCTGCCAAAAGACTAAGCGCAGCGGGAAAGGTGGGGCAAGGAACAATTGCCCGAAAAGGGAAAGGTGTTGATACGGAACGGGAAAATTGCGCCGCCTGGATCACCCGCCACTATACTTGGCGTCGACCCGGTCGATCGCCGAAACATTCCCGGCTGAACGTCCATTGGTGTCGAAATCCATCGTGTTGGCCAGAAAGGCATCAGCGATCGCCTTGGCCAGTTCCGGACCGACAACGCGCGCGCCCATCGTGATGATCTGAGCGTTGTTCGACAGAGCCGCGCGTTCGGCCGAATAGGTGTCGTGGCACTGCGCGGCCCGGATGCCGGGCACCTTGTTGGCGGATATGGCCACCCCGATCCCGGTACCGCAGATCAGAATAGCGCGGTCATAGGTGCCGGCGATCACGGCACTGGCAACTCGATCCGACAGGTCGGCATAGAATGCATCCGGCCCGTCCGGCGAGTGCGAGACTTCGTGAACCTCGAACGTGCCGTCCAGATGTTGCGCCAGCACGCTGGCCAGACCCTCCCCTGCGCTGTCGCCCGCAATCGCAAGTTTCATCGCTGTCCTTTCTGGTCATAAAATCGCATGGCGGCACCGATCCAGAATGTCGAGATACCCCTCGACCTGCCAGGCGGCCCTGCCG
>CAYWND010000284.1:0-4468 GCA_964459085.1 uncultured Oceanibium sp.
GTCAATTCGGCCCCCCAGGCAAAATACGGGGTCAGCATGATCGTCCACCCCAGCGTCAACGCAAACAAGAGCGCAGCAAACCCCCACAAGGTCGGATCCGGACCCGGTACGAACAGCTGCCAGGCAGAGACGGCAACGACGGGGCAGCCCAGCGCCAGCCATATACGCCGCCGCCCGAAGGGCGTGCGCAGGCGATCAGACACGAACCCCATGGCGGGGTCGCTGACCGCATCGAAAACCCGGACCAGGATAAAGATCAGGCCCATTGCGGACAGCGAGAACCCGAAATCCGAGGCATAGAACTCGGCTAGAAACACGTAGACCGGGAAATACATCGCGGCCAACGGCAAGGACGGGGCGGCATAGGCCGCCAACTGCCGCCGGGGCAATCTCATCAGCTAGGACGCCTCGCGAGGCCGCCCGTCAGCGCCACTTGTGATGGGTATTGCGGGTCAGAACCCCGACGGTAACGCCCGCGAATGCGATCATCGCGACCAGCCGACCGTTCAGCAGAAAGGTAAAGTACTCTGCACCCTTGGCAAACATCTGAAAGATTGCGGCCATGGGTTCCGCGCCCGTGAACTTGTCCTTGATGATCTCTTGGATCACGAAGTTCACCGACAGTACAAAAATGATCCAGATGATCACGACCAGCGCCGCCCTGAGACCCAGGAAAATTCCGGTTCCCCCGTCCGATTTGATCCGCTTGCCCAAGGACAACCAGCCGACCAGCGCGCCGACGCCGCCAAAAACGATGTGCAATCCGATCTGATCCCGTTCGAACCTCTCTTCGGGATAGAACGCGATCAGAACATAGACGAACGCTGCTGATACGATGCCCAATGCCAAAGCCGCAACCAGCCGGGCAGCGGTGGGCATGTTGTCGGCCATCAGCACATCCCCTCGTCATCGCAATGCCGCCATCCCGGTCAAGCGGGGCGCGCCATGCTGATCTGCGTCACATCCGTTGTGCCAGATTTAAAGCATGACGCACAAGAGGTTAAGTAGAAGTTCCACATCCTGCGGAAGCGTTCGTCGAACCCAAGCGGTTGAATGTCGTCCCAACTGGCGTTGAACTTGTCATGCCACAGGCGCAGCGTGTTTGAGTAGCTTTCGCCGAACTCCAGTGATCCCGTGAATGTCAGACCGGCTTTAGAGATCTCTTCCCGCAGACGTGTGGGCGATGGCAACATTCCACCGGGAAAAATGTACTTCTGGATGAAATCTACGCCCTTACGGTAGCCTTCAAACAGTTGATCGTGAACGGTTATTATCTGCAGCGTCGCAGATGCCCCAGGCTTCAGTCGCTCGCGCACGGAATCGAAGTAGACAGGCCAGTACCGCTCTCCGACGGCTTCGAACATCTCGATCGACGCAACCCCATCATAGACCGCACGTTCCTCGCGGTAGTCGCGCATCACGATGTCCACCTTTTCGGCAAGACCGGCGCGAAAGATGCGCTCTTTTGCGAAGTCGTGCTGTTCGCGACTTATGGTCAGGCCTGTTACCTTTACGCCACGCTCGGCCGCGGCAAATTCCGCAAAACCGCCCCAGCCACAGCCGATTTCCAGGACGTGATCCCCTTCGGACAGCCCGGTCCGGTCACAGATTGACGCGTACTTTCGGGCCTGGGCCTTTGCAAGATCCTCGGACTGCGCGCCGAACAGTGCCGATGAATAGGTCATCGTCTCGTCCAGCCACGTTCCGTAGAACGCATTCCCAAGGTCATAGTGATACGAGATGTTCTTCTTGGCCTGCCGCTGCGAGTTGGACCGCATCCAATGGCGCATCCGCTCGTACGCACGCACAAAGGTCATGCCTGGCAGCGACCGGCCAACCTCGGTGTTGTTGGCCAGAAGTGTATCCAGCAGAGATTGCAGGTCGGGTGTATCCCACCACTTGTCCATGTAGGCCTCGGCAAAGCCCAACTCACCTTCGCGGACGATGCGGGCAAAGACACCGGGATTTCTGACATTCATCCTGCCGCTGGGGCCCGGTTCGCTGCCCTCGGCGCGAAACAGTCGGCCATCCGGCAGTTGGATTTCCAGCCGACCGGCCCGCATCCCCTTCAAAACCGTAAAGACGGTCTGGAACCAACGCGGCAGATCTTGCTGACCGCTGGTTGTCTGCAACACATCCATTTGCAATGCCTCCCACCCCGAAACGCATCATATCTTATTGGCGACAGCCCTCATGGCCAAGGCACATCACGAATGTTTCAGCCGACCTTTCTCGCGGGCCGTTTCACTTTGGGAATAGCGATGAAACCGGATACCCTTGAGAAACAGGCGCAGCGCGTGCCAGTGGATCAGCGCAATCACGCGAAGGCTGAGCGCGGGATAGGCCAGGAACGCCCGCGCAAGTGCCCTGTCGGTCAAGCGCTGACGCTGTCCGGTTATCGACGCGATCAATGTTTCCCCCTCGCTCCCACCCTGCCGGATCCGCAGTGACAGGGCTTCGCGCGGCGGCCGTACGGCAAAGCGATACGTCTGTTCCAGCTCTATGAATGGCGAGACATACATGCCCTTGCGCTGGGTCTGCCGTAGGCAACCGCCTTGCACCTCGCCAGCCGCAAGCGCATAGGCGATCTGATCGCCAAACGTGTTCTTGACCTCGTAGATCAGGGACTGCAGCACCCCGTCCGCGTCGTAGCAATAGTAAACCGACAGCGGATTGAACCCATAGCCCATCACACGAGGAAACGAGAGCAGCATCACGCGATCTGCGGGCGGCAGGCCCGCGCGCGCCAGGCGCTCGTCGACCCAGGGCCTCAGCGCGCTTGCGTCCCGAGCCCCATGATCGCGGTCGTGAAAGGACAGCAACCCGAAACGATTGTGCGCGATCATGCGCAACCGGCCCAGCGTTTCCGGAAGGCGGTCGATATCCAGAAACAGGGTATAAACGGCATAGCGGAACTGGTGCTGTTTTGGGGCCAGACGCATATGCATCACCTGACCGCAGTACAGCCCCTGTTCCGGCACAGATGTCATTCCGCGGCCTCGGCAAACGGGGTGCGGGGCAGTTCAGGCATGTCCGCCGCCCATTCGGGCGCGGCACCCAGTGCGCGGGCGACGGCAAGGCCTGCGCGCAGCCCATCCTCGTGAAATCCGTATCCCATCCAGGCGCCAGCATACCACACGCCGCCGCGTCCCTGAATTGCCTGGATATCCTGTTGGGCTGCAAAGGCCGCGCCATCCATCACCGGATGGTCGTACTGGAAAGTCTGGTGCACAAGGCTTTCCCGGATTTCGGTATCGGGATTGAGGCTGACAAACAGCGGGCAGTCGGTTGGCAAACTTTGCAGCCTGTTCATCCAATAGGTAACCGGTGCAGGTCTGTTTGCATCTTCGGCCCGGCCGGACGACAGAAAATTCCAACTGGACCAGACCTTGCGCCGCCGGGGCATCAGGCGGGCATCCGAATGCAGGACGGCAAGGTTCGACGATGTGCGGAACGCCGAGAGGATCTCGCACTCTTGCCCGTCCTGGTCGGACAGCAGGCGTTTTGCCTGCGGGCCATGACAGGCCAGGATCACGTGATCAAACACCTGCGTTTCCCCATCGGCGAACCGCAGGGTAGGCAGGCCACCCGTGCGACTGACACCGACAATCTCGGCATTCTTTCGCACACGATTGCCCAGGCGCGCTTCGAGTCGACGAACATATTGCCGCGAACCGCCGTCCACTGTGCGCCAACGCTGAGCCGCGTCGAGCCCGGTCATCAGGTCATGATTGCGGAAAAAGGCGACAAAGCTCTCGGCGGGGAATTCGAGCATCAGGGCCGTAGGTGTCGACCAGATCGCGCCACCCATCGGCAGGATAAAGCAGTCGCGGAACCAGCGGGAATACCCCTCACGCGCCAACCAGTCACCCAGACTAAGCCCGGCAAGCTGGCCACTGTCCATCTGGCCAGGCGCTGTCCGGTTGAACTTCAGGATTTCCCGCATGCCACGCACAAAGGACGGGCGTAAAGCGTTCCGCCGTTGCGCAAACAGCCGATCCAGATCATCGCAGGCGTATTCCAGCCGACCGTCTGCAACCGACAGACCAAACGACATGTCTGACCACTTGGTGGGAACCTGCAGATGGTCAAACAGCCCCTTCAGGTTGGGATAGTTGTGCGTGTTATAGACAATAAAGCCCGTATCAACCGCAATCGTTCGCGCACCGAATTCCACATCCACGGTATTGGCATGACCACCGATGCGGCTGCCCTTCTCGAACAGGGTGACATCATGCACATCCGACAACGCATACGCTGCCCCCAGACCTGAAATTCCGGACCCGACTACGGCTATTCTCATACTGCTCTACCTCTTGGTGCGCGCGTCTTCGGCGGCGTGTTTCATTTGGTCGTAGGCATCGAGTGCGCGTGCACGCGACCCGGCCAGATCCACCATGGGGGATGGATATGGGTCATCCGGTGACATCTTCCAGCTTTTTGGTATTGCTTGAAAAAATTCCGCCGC
>CAYWND010000285.1:0-4465 GCA_964459085.1 uncultured Oceanibium sp.
TTGGCGCACCCGAGAGGATTCGAACCTCTGGCCTCTGCCTTCGGAGGGCAGCGCTCTATCCAGCTGAGCTACGGGTGCCTGCGCGCGGTATAGCGAATGTCCCGGGTCTGCGCAATGCACGGATCGCGGTCGGGCCGCGCAATTCTTAGGCCGACCTAAGCGTCCCGGCGCGCCGCCTTTTCGTCGTGCCCCGACGTGCCTTCGCGGGCGGCGAGTTCTGCCAGCACATCGTCCCAGGGAACCCCGCCTGCGGCCAGCAGCACTTGCAGGTGATAGAGCACATCCGCCGCCTCGGCCCTCAGATTGTCCGGGTCGCGGCGGGTTGCGGCGATGATCGCCTCGATGGCCTCTTCGCCGAATTTCTCGGCGCATTTCTCCACGCCCTTGTCCAGCAGCGATGCTGTGTAGGATGTTTTGGGGTCCGTGCCCCTGCGGGCCGAGATCGTCGCCGCCAGCGCGGCCAGGATATCCGTCATGTCACCCTCACTGGCACGCCGCCGGCCTGCATATGTGCCTTGGCCTCGCCAATCGTGTACTCGCCGAAATGAAAGATCGAAGCGGCCAGCACTGCGCTGGCATGGCCCTTGGTCACCCCCTCGACGAGATGATCGAGCGTTCCCACACCGCCCGAGGCGATCACGGGGATCGACACCGCATCCGCGATCGCCCGGGTCAGATCCAAATTGAAGCCCGCCTTGGTGCCGTCACGGTCCATCGAGGTCAGCAGGATCTCGCCCGCGCCCTTTGCCTCGACCGTCCGAGCGAAGGAAACCGCGTCGATACCTGTCCCCCGGGTGCCGCCATGGGTGAAAATCTCCCACCTTCCGGGGCTGACGGTCTTGGCATCAATCGCCACCACGATGCACTGGTTGCCGAACTTGTTCGCCGCCCGCGCGACGACATCCGGATCCGCCACCGCGGCCGAGTTGAAACTGACCTTGTCGGCCCCCGCCAGCAGCAGGCTGCGGACGTCCTCGGGCGTGCGTACGCCGCCACCGACGGTCAGCGGCATGAAACACTGTTCCGCCGTGCGGCGGGCCACGTCGTACATCGTTCCGCGGTTTTCCTGCGTCGCCGCGATATCCAGAAAGCACAGCTCGTCCGCGCCGGCCGCGTCATAGGCCTTGGCGGCCTCGACCGGATCGCCGGCATCGACCAGATTGACGAAGTTGACCCCCTTGACCACGCGCCCGTCCTTGACGTCCAGGCAGGGGATGACACGAACCTTCAGCATCTCGACCGGCTTTCCTTGTGCTGCTGGCCGCCCATTGGCCGGCACCTTTCCCCCGGTTTCTAGGTCGCGCGCCCAGGATTTACAATGCCGGGCGGATTTGATGCAGGGCAAACCGGAGTAGGGGAGAATCGTGGTATATTGCGCACCCGTAACTTGATGGGAGGATCAGATGGGCAAGCACGTCATGGACCGCACCCGCACACAGGCCAAGGGCTCGCGGATGCGGGAATTTGTCGAGATTGACCGCCGCACGGCGCCCGAGGGCACGCATCCCTCGGCCAAGGCCGCGCATCGCAAGGCCGAGGAGACGGAACAGGGCGGCCGGGCCGAGGCTTATGTCAGGATCGAGAAGGGGCGGATCAGTTAGGCGGCGCCTGAATGGGTCCTGAGCCTAGGACGCCAGCAGCCGGTTCGCGGCGCCAAGGTCCAGTCGGCCCTCGTAGATCGCGCGGCCCGATATTGCGCCGTTCAGCGGCGCGCCCGAGGCTTTGAGCGCCTCCAGATCCTCAAGCGATGACACCCCGCCCGAGGCGATTACGGGGATCGAAACTGCATTGGCCAGGGCAGCGGTCGCAGCGATATTGGGACCCTGCATCGCGCCGTCGCGGTCGATGTCGGTATAGATGATCGCCGCAACGCCCGCGTCCTCGAACCGCCGGGCGAGGTCCAGCGCGGTGACATCGGTGGTTTCCGCCCAGCCCTCGACCGCGACCCTGCCGTCGCGGGCATCGATGCCCACGGCGACCTGACCGGGGAAGGCTGCGGCTGCCTGGCGGACAAGATCGGGGTCGCGGACCGCGATCGTGCCCAGGATGACCCGGGCAATTCCCTTGTCCAGCCAGTTCTCGATCGTCGCGATATCCCGGATGCCGCCGCCCAGTTGCGCGGGGATCGTTGTTGCGCTCAGGATGTCGGTCACAGCGCTCGCATTGACCGGCTCGCCGACAAATGCGCCGTTCAGGTCAACCAGATGCAGCCAACTGCATCCCGCATCCTGAAAGGCGCGGGCCTGCGCCGCTGGGTCTTCGCCGAACACGGTCGCCTTGTCCATGTCTCCGCGCAGCAGGCGCACACACTTGCCGTCCTTGAGATCGATGGCAGGATACAGGATCATCTGACAACTCCGGCTGCTGGTATCGCGGTGCTCTAAAGCAGGCAGGCGGAGGGTTGTAAAGCCGGTGCCGACGCCACGTCACGGTTGACCCGGCGCAGGCCGCCGCGCAAGTCTGTCGCATCTCAAGGGAGGTCTGTGCAATGAAACACGCCATCGCCGCATTGGCCCTTGTCCTGCCCGCCATGGCGGCGGCACAGGACGTCAACGGAACCTGGAAGACGCAGACGTCGGATGCGGGGGCCTATCTGCATGTGCGGATCGGACCGTGCAGCTATGATACCGCCAAGACCTGCGGCGTGATCACCGAGGCCTTTGGGTCAGAGCGTACCGATCTGCCCGGAAAGGCGATCATCCGCGACATGAACCCGAACGGGCCCGGCCGCTGGAACCGCGGCCAGATCTGGGCCCCGGATGACGACAAGACCTATCGCTCGAACATGGAACTCAGGGGCAACGCGCTGAAGGTCGAGGGGTGCGTGGCGATCTTCTGTCGCGATCAGACGTGGACGCGTGTGAACTAGCGCCCCTATGGCGCCAGTGTCCTTGTCAGCCAGTCCATGACGGTCTCGATACGGGCCAGCCGCCGCTGGTTTGGATCCAGTATGACCCAGACGTCGCGGGTCAGATCACACGGCAATCCCGCGCTTTGCAGTTCGGGCACGGCGCGCCCCGCAATCTCGGGCAGCAGGGCACGACCCAGGCCGCGCGCAGCGCAGGCGATCAACCCCTCGGCATCATTCAGACGTACCGGCGAGATGGCATCGCCCGGCTGCTTGTTGTCGGCGATCCAGCGGTTTTGCGGCAGGTGGCCCATCGTCTCGGGATAAGTCAGCCAGGGCAGATCCTGGACGCGGCGGCCACGGGCAATGAATACCCCGTAGGGCAGGGTGGCGATCCTGCGGGTCAGCATGCCCGGCTCTTCCCGTGGCCGTGCCATGCGCAACGCGATGTCGGTTTCGCGGCGGTCCAGCGACAGGTCCCGCCCATCGGCCACCAGATCGACCGCCAGCCCCGGGTTGGCATTGATCAGCGCGGGCAGGGTGCGGGGAAAGACACGATTGACCAGAACAGGCACCGCCGTGACAGTGACGGTGCCTGCCACCTGCCCATCGTGCCCTGACGTCAGACTCAGCGCCTCTTCTATCTCGCGCTCGGCGGAGCGCAGATGTTCGACCAGTTTCTGTCCGGCCTCAGTCAGGCCTCTCGCGCCTTTGCGTCCGTCCACAAGGCGCGAGCCCAGCGTGGCCTCGAGCTTTCGCAGGCGCCGCATCACGGTCGTCTCGTTCACACCCAACGCCTCGGCCGCGGCGGGATAGCTGGCGTGCCGCGCGACCGCCAACAGGTATTTCAGGCTGTCCCAGCTCGGCTCCTGCATAAATGCAGGTTAACGGTGCATAAACACATCTACAACCTGCAATATGAGTATGCCACTCACGGGGTAGGTCAAGGCGGAGGAAGAAATGCGGTTTGCAGTGCTGTTTCGGGACAACCCTGAAAAGGCAGACGCCCGGCAACGAAACATGGTGCGCCACCTGGACTTTCTGGAAGGGAATGCGGACGCGATTCTGGCGGCTGGCCCGCTGTCTGCCGAAGACGGAACAGGCGCGGGTGGACTATGGCTGGTCGAGGCGCCGGATCCCGAAACGGTGCGCGATCTGGTTCAGGCAGACCCATTCTGGCCCACCGGCCTGCGACGATCGGTCGAGATCCTGATCTGGTCCCGGGTGTTCGAGGATGGCGCCCGAAGGATCTAGGATCGCGCGACCTAGGGACGCCATCGCAGGAAGTTCGCGATCAGCCGCAGGCCTGTGGCCTGGCTTTTCTCGGGGTGGAATTGCGTCCCGATCATGGTGTCGCGGCCGATCACTGCGGTCAACGGCCCACCATAATCCGCCTGCGCAAGCATATGGGCGGGATCTGTGGGGCGCACATGATAGGAGTGCACGAAATAGGCGTGATCGCCCGTGGCGATCCCGTCCAGAACCGGGTGCTCGCCCAGAACCTCCAGTGCGTTCCATCCCATATGCGGGATCTTCAGCGCGGGATCGTCCGGCGTAATCCGGACGCACTCGCCCGCGATCCAGCCGAACCCCGGCGCGTCGTGACCGTGCTCGCGC
>CAYWND010000286.1:0-4459 GCA_964459085.1 uncultured Oceanibium sp.
GGCGAACTCGAAGGCGGCAAGGCGCTGGGCCTGTCCGACCGACAGGTCACCTGGCTGTTGCTGATCCCCTCGGCTCTGCGGCGGGCCTTGCCCCAATACGGCAACGAGGTCGTGTTCATGCTGCACGGATCCGTTGTGGCCAGCGTGATCACGATCCAGGACATTCTGGGGGCAGGGCGCACGCTGAATGCAAAATTCTATGTCGCCTACGAGGGGTTCCTGACGGCCGCCGCACTTTATATGGCGCTGACCTTCTGTCTGGTTCTGGTGTTCCGGCAGTTGGAACGCCGGTTCCTGCGCCATCTGAACCTGCGTCCCGAAAAGACCACGCCGGCCGCCGTAGCCATGCGCTAGGCGCATAGCGGGTTTCGGGTTTTGTGCGCTGCAAAAAAGGCAGGACCCTCCTATCTTTGTCTCAACCGCAGCAAAGACACCTTTCGAAGGTAGAGACCGATGGAAAAGTTTGAATTCCCCAGCCACGCCGAACTCCGTGTGATCGAGGATCGCGCCCACAAGATGCGCGCCCAGGCAATTCATGACGGCTCGCGCAACTTCTTCCGTGCTCTGGCAGGCGCGCCCGTTGCGATCGCCCAGCGACTGCGACGGGTTGCACATATCTGATTGAATTTGAATTTGACCCTGCGGTATCGACGCCGATCTCCTCCCACGGTTTAAGATCACTTGCCGGGTCAAACGGATCCCCTCCTCCCTGGGATCCGATGTTGAAAGGGCCGCCCTGATTGGGCGGCCCTTCTTCGTCTCGCGCCGCTTTTCTTTCTGACGCGGGCGGGATAGACCCCCCGAATGACCGCCCCGCGCCCCACCATCCGACTGCGTCCCAAAAAGGATCCGCGCCCGCTGCGCTTTGGCGCCCCGTGGGCTTATGCCGACACGCTGGTCCTGGATCGCAGGGCGCGCGCGGTTCCGGCTGGGACCATAGTGCGGCTGGAGGATGCGGACCGGAACGCGCTGGGCACGGCGGCTTTCAATCCCGCCTCGCGGATCGCTATCCGGATGCTCGATCGCGATCCGGATGCGCTCATTGACGCGAACTGGTTCGCCGCCCGGATCGCCCGCGCCGTGGCGCTAAGGCAAGACCTGTACGACGCCCCCTTCTATCGGCTCGCACATGCCGAGGCTGATGGCCTGCCGGGTATCGTGATCGACCGCTTCGGCGAAACCCTGGTTCTGCAACCCAACGCTGCCTGGGCCGAGACCTGCCTGGCACCCCTGATCCAGGGTCTGGCAGACCTGCCCGGCGTCTCGCGCGTCTACAAGAACGCGTCGGGTCGCGCGCGCGGGCTAGAGGGGCTGGACGATGCCTCTCAGCCGGTGCATGGCGGGACACCGGATCCGGTCGAGGTGCCGATGAACGGTGCCACCTATATTGCGGATCTGACCGGAGGCCAGAAAACCGGATTGTTCTTCGATCAAAGGCCCAATCATGCCGTTGCGGCCCGTCTGGGCCGAGATCGCAGCGTGCTGGACGTCTTTTCCCATGTCGGCGGCTTTGCTCTGGCCGCGCTGGCTGCTGGTGCCCGTGATGCGCTGGCGGTGGATGCGTCTGATGCGGCATTGGATCTGGCGCGCCGGGGGGCCGAGGCAACGGGGGTGGCGGACCGGTTCGAGACCCGGCGCGGCGATGCCTTTGACACGCTGGCGGCGCTGCGCGACGAAGGCCGATCCTTCGGGATGGTGATTTGTGATCCCCCTGCCTTCGTGCCGTCACGCAAGGCGCTGGACGCCGGGCTGCGGGCCTATGAACGTGTTGCCCGATTGGCCGCACCGCTGGTTCAGCCGGGCGGATATCTGGTGCTGTGTTCCTGTTCGCATGCCGCGGACCTGTCACGGTTTCGCAGCGCCTGTTTTCGCGGGATAGGGCGCGCCGGGCGGCAGGCGCAACTGATCCACACAGGCGCGGCGGGACCCGATCACCCGGTCCATCCGTATCTGGGTGAAAGCGCCTACCTGAAGGCACTGTTCCTGAGGCTGGATTGATGCGGGCGATGATGGATGCCTGCATCCTCTATCCCACGGTTCTGCGCGAGATCCTGATCGCGGCGGCGGGGGCAGGGCATTTCACGCCGCTGTGGTCGCCCCGCATTCTGGAGGAATGGGCCCGGGCAGCTGCGCGCACCGGCGATCAGGCCGTGGCCCGGGCCGAGGTCGCGCTGCTGACCGACGGGTGGCCCCAGGCCAACATCATCCACGATCCAGCCGACGAGGAGACCCTGTCACTGCCCGATCCGGGCGATCTGCATGTGCTGGCCGCCGCCGTAGCGGGGCAAGCGGATACCATCCTGACCGTGAACCTGCGCGATTTCCCCGGCCGGACGCTGGCGCGGCATGGTATTTCGCCCCGCGCACCCGACAGCCTGCTGGTCGAGTTGCATGCCGAGGCACCTGACAGCATTGCTGAGATCGTAGACGTCGTGCGGATCCGGACCGAAGAGATCTCGGGCCGTGATCAGCCGCTGCGTCCGCTGCTCAAGCGGGCAGGCCTGCCAAGGCTGGGCAAAGCTCTCTGTGCCTAAGGGTGCAGATCATGTCTGCTCTACCCAGCGCGACTCGTTATCCTCGATCGCGGCGATGCGGTCTTCGACCTTCGGATGGCTCATCATCCAGGCCAGTTGTCCACCAGTGCCGCCGGTCATGCTTTCAAGCTTGCGGAACAGGTTTTTCTGCGGCTCGGTCCCGATACCCGCCTTGATCAGCAAGGCGCTGGCGTAGGCATCGGCCTCGTACTCGTCCTGGCGGCTGAGGCGCGCGGCCAGCAGGCTTGCAAGGACCCCAGCGATATAGGGCCCGATGCCTGGCAGGATGCGACCCAGCAGCATGCCCAGCACCACGCGGATCGCATTCTGACCGGAAAAGTCGATCATCCGTCGTTTCGAATGCCCCAACGCCACGTGACCCAATTCGTGTGCGATCACGCTGGACAACTCTTCGGCGCTGACCTCGCCCAATCGATACTTGTCGAAAAACCCGCGCGTGACAAAGATCCGGCCATCTGGCGCGGCCAGCCCGTTGATCGGCGCAATCTCGTAGATATTGACCTTGATCCGGGGCAGATCCAGCGCTTTGGCCATCTTGCGGGTCAGCGCTTCGAGCCGGGGATCGGCCAGTTCGCTGGACTGGCGGTCCAGTTGCTTGCCCAGACGCCAGGCGGACATCAGGTACATACCGATGCCGACCGCGATGGCCATCAGAATTGGGGTGAGCTTGAGCATGAACCTTATATGGGTTCGTGTGGGCAGCCGGGCAAGCGCCCAAGGCGACCGTCTACAAACCCGGGGCATCGCGGGTACGCCATCCGCCGGCTCAGCGCAGCCAGGCGCGATAGGCCGCGTCGGTGCGCGCCATGTCATCAAAGATCCAGACCATACGATCCAGAAACCACATCTTCATCCCAATCAGCACCACAACCCCAAATGCTGTGGCCCATGGATTCAGCACCCACAGCCCCCAGACAAGCAGCGGCAGGCCCAGCAGCCCCACGCTGTTCAGCACCCGAACCGCGCCAATGTGATGCTGCGGGATGGGCTTTTGCGCGTGGTTCAGCCAGACCCGCTCGCCCATCACGGCCCGCGACATCCAACTGCGGGTCGAGGACGGGGGCGGGAAGGCGCGGGGGTTGATCCATGTCCAGGCGATCAGAACGGCCACCGGCAGCAGGCACCACCAGCCGATCCAGATGCGGGCATAGATCGCCAGCGTCAGCAGCGGCAGGATCGGAAACCGGGTCCATCCACTCCACGGATTGGCGTGCCTTTCCCAGACATCGGTATCCATCCCGTGTGCCGCGGCAAGCCGGTCAAAAATTCTCATTGGCGGCCCCAGAATTGCCCTGTGACAAGCGTACAGCAAGCGTATGGCTTGCGTACAGCAACTGACGGGTTTTCGGCGCGTGCGGATGCAGACGCGTATTTGGATCTAACGGCCAAGCTCGCGCATCGCGCCGTCGATGCCCTGCAGCGTCATGGGATACATGCGCCCGCCGAACAGCTTGCCGATCATGCCCACGGACTGGGTGTACTGCCAGTGGCGTTCGGGTAAGGGATTGATCCACACGTTGGACGGCCATTGATCGGTCAGACGTCGCAGCCAGACCTCGCCTGCTTCGGGGTTGTGGTGTTCGTTCGCGCCACCCGGATAGACAATCTCGTAAGGGCTCATCGAGGCATCACCAACGACGATGCAGCGATAGTCCGATCCGTAGGTGTGCAGCACGTCCATCGTCGGGATCTGTTCGGTCCAGCGCCGCCGGTTGTCGCGCCAGAGCCCCTCGTAGATGCAATTGTGAAAGTAGTAGTGTTCCAGGTGCTTGAATTCGGTCCGGGCGGCCGAGAACAGCTCTTCGACCAGTTTCACATGCGGGTCCATCGACCCGCCGACATCCAGAAACAGCAGCACCTTGACCGCGTTGCGCCGCTCGGGCCGGACCTGGATGTCCAGATAG
>CAYWND010000287.1:0-2887 GCA_964459085.1 uncultured Oceanibium sp.
CCTGGATCGCCGACCAGTATCGGCGCATGAACACCACCGACATCAACGCGGCCGCGTGTGTCACCGGCAAACCGCCACATGCGGGCGGCATCCAGGGCCGGGTCGAGGCCACGGGCCGCGGCGTCGAGTACGCCTTGCAGGAGTTTTTCCGCCACCCCGAGGATGTGGCCAAGGCGAACCTGGACGGCTCGCTCGACGGCAAGCGCGTGATCGTGCAGGGCCTGGGGAATGTCGGATTTCATGCCGCCAAGTTCCTCAGCGAAGAGGATGGCTGCATCGTCGTGGGCGTGATCGAGCGCGATGGCGCAGTGGTCGACGAAAAGGGTCTGAACGTCGCCGCCCTGCAGTTGCATATCCGCGAGACGGGTGGCGTGCGGGGCTATGGCAATGCGAACTTCATCGAGAACGGGGCCGAGGTGCTGGAATACCCGTGCGACATCCTGATCCCGGCCGCGCTGGAAGGCGTGATCAACATGGAAAACGCCGACAGGATTCAGGCCCCTTTGATCATCGAGGCAGCGAACGGTCCGGTTACCGCGGGCGCCGACGAGGTGTTGCGCAAACGCGGATGCGTGATCATTCCAGACATGTATGCCAATGCGGGCGGGGTGACGGTCAGCTACTTTGAATGGGTCAAGAACCTGAGCCATATCCGGTTCGGCCGCATGCAGCGCCGCCAGGAAGAGGCGCGGCACATGCTGATCGTCGAAGAGTTGCAGCGGCTGGATGATCAGTTGGGTGATGCATGGTCGATGACCCCGCATTTCAAGGATCGCTATCTGAAGGGCGCGGGCGAGCTGGAACTGGTCCGGTCGGGCCTGGATGACACGATGCGCGGATCCTACCAGGCGATGCGCGAGGTCTGGCACACCCGGCAGGATGTCGAGGACCTGCGGGTCGCGGCCTATCTGGTTGCCATCGACCGTGTGGCGCAAAGCTACCAGTCCAAGGGGCTGTAGCGCAGGGTCAGACTACGCACGCTGAGGTGGTCACCCCCGGCTGTCAGCTGGGATGGCTGCCTCGGCAAGAGTATTTGGCCGAGCAAAGAGGGCCCTTAACGATGTCTTAAGGGCCCCTTCTTTCTGTACAAAATACTCCGGAGCGCGAGGCAGAGCCTCGCATCAGAGTAAGATCCCCGCGATACCTCCGGTCAGTGGCGTTTGGGCGTCGTGCGTGACCTTAACCAAGAGGCCCGTTGCAAAGCGGTTCCGCCGAATCGCGCAAGCTGTCTATTGCGGGATCTCAGGGGCCCGGGGTCTGGGCAGCGTCTGGTCGAACTCGGCAAGGGACCGGAACCAGGGCGAGGGTCCCAGCGCCTTGGCCCGGCCGGTCTGGAACAGGCCGGCCATGTAGACCGGATCGAAGATCGCGTTGCTGTGGCCTTCGTAGGCTGCCGGAATGGTCGCCATCCGGGTACGCAGCCCATAGCGCCGCCCGATCGAAATGGCCGTGGTGATATCTTCTCGGGTTTGAACTTTGATCAGCGTATCCAGAGACCGGTCGGCAATCTCGATCGTGCGCGGGGTGACCTGGTCCTGACGGGGTCTGAGTTGCCCGTTGTGCAGGATCCAGATTGTCCCCCCAGGAAACTGTCGCAAAGCCGCTGGAAGGCGACTGAAATCATCCGGAAACACGAGAATGTTGCGGGTTACGGCGCCGTCGGCGTGAAGCTCGCGAAACACGGTGGTTCCGTCGGTTGCGTCGAACCAGACTGGTGGGAAGGCAACGGGAATCGCACTGGAGGCCAGAATAATCCGGCGGATCAGTGCCTCGGCCTCGGGCGTGCGGTAAGCGGCGATCCGGCCGATATCCCAGATCACCGGGCGTTGGGCATCGAGGTTTGTGGTCCCGATATAGAGCCGGCGACCCTTTTCATGTTCGTCCGCGATGCGGGTGATCAGATCGGACGGCAGTTCGCGGCGGATAACCGCCCGCAGGGGTGCCGTGTCGCCCAGCGCCGAGGCCCCGCGAAACACCGCCGCGGCAAAGGTCGGGCGCACGATGTCAGAGGTGGTCGAGGTCGTGTAGAACCTTTCGAGCCGATCGTCGTACTGCGCGCCCAGAAAGGCAAAGGGTGCGATGATCGCCCCGGTTGATACGCCGGTCACGATATCGAACTCGGGCCGGGTGCCGCCCTCGGACCAGCCGGTCAGGAACCCGGCTCCGAAGGCACCCTCGGCCCCGCCACCCGACAGGGCCAGCACGTTCAGGCGGCGATCCGCGCCGGTTGCCAGATCCAAGATCTCGCGCCGCAGGACCGCTTCGACCTCGGGCGCCCGCGGGGCACTGTCGCCCCAAATCCGCGCGTTGGGAAATCCAACGGGCCAGGCGCTGGCATAGTCGGGTGCGGGGTCGGGCAGTGCATTGCGCTGTGGTTCGACACATGCGGCAAGCCCGACAAGCACCGCCAGGCCCATCAAGGCGCGGGCCACGCGTCTGGCATGGGCGGTGATGTTGCGCGTACACATGCCCCAAAGGATACCCGCCCGGGGCCAGTGCACAAGTCCGGCGGTCAGGCCGGCGGTTTTCCGGCGTCCGGGTCGCGCAGCAGGATGGTCATGACGTCGGCCATGTCGCGGGCAGCCTTGCCCGAGGTGGTGCCGCCCACACCGATGCGAGTACCGACCCGCCAGTAGAGCCCCGGCAGCCAGCGACGAGGTCCCGGCGCCTTGAGCCGGATCAGAAAACCGTTCGAGGGCTTGAAGGCAAACGTGCCCCGGTCGACCGAGGCGACATCGGCCATCAGCGCGATCGTCTCGCCCCCTTCCAGAAACAGCCCCTCGCGCGTGAGCACGAGGCCCTGGGCGGTCGCGCGATACAGCACGCTGGCCTGCCACAGGCTGAGCAGGCCGATCAGTACCAGGATCAGCGTGCCAAAGGGGCCCGG
>CAYWND010000287.1:2897-4457 GCA_964459085.1 uncultured Oceanibium sp.
AACCGCGAAAGTATTGTGTGGCGGGTAGTGCCAAAGGGGCCCGGATCGGGAAGGCTGGCCGCAGTGAGAATCAGAATCGCCCCAAGCGCCGCCTGAACACCGGTGGCGAACAGGCGCCGGGCAGGGGATACGCGCAGAATTGCGACAGGATCGGACAGGTCGGCCATGCTGGACCCGGTTCTAGACGCTTCGCTGCGGCGGCGCCAGTGGGGAAATGCTGGGCCGGAGACCGTTAAAAAACTGGGGTGAGGCGGGGCAAATCCTGTTCTACCAGGGCGCGAATTCAGGATTTGTCAGCCTTGCCTCGATTAACATCTGAACGTCTGAATTCAGCCAGCTTCGTCGCAATTCCAGCCCTACTGTCGTCAGCATCAAGCGGGATAAAGGGTGCCAACGGGGGCTTGCGAGTGAAGGAATTTACGACGTGAACAAGATCGAGAAAAACCGCTCTGACAGGCATATCGGAAAGCACGCTGTTCTGTGCTTTGTCTCCAGTCTGATCGCGATCGCCGTGGTGGCGCTGGCGGGACTGTCGATGCGCCTGGTCGGGTTCGGCGGTTACGACCCTGTTCTTAGCGAGTTCGTCAAGTTTTTCGTCATCCTGGGCGCCATGATCGCCGCGTCGATCTATGCGCAGCGCCTGAAATCCGAACTGGAGCGCGAGATCGCCGCGGACGACGCGGCCCCCGTCGTCCAGCCGATGCCGTCGATCGCGGAAATCCGCGGACACGCGCTGGCCGCGTAGGGAGCGTCGCCAATGGGCTATAAGCTGTGCATCAAGAAATACGCGCCTGACACGCCGGATGTTCCCGACGTACTGCCCGGGACAGGGGGTACTGACGGAGGCCCCCTGCGGATTGGTCTGGACATGCCGGGATGGCTGCCCGATGGCGCCCAGACCACGTTCAAACTGGTGCTTGGCGGGCTGATCGGGATCACTGTCGGAGTGTACAGCCTGTCGCTGGCGCTGGTTGTCGACCGGATCGCCACATCGGTCACGACCGGACAGGGGTCCGAGTTGTCCTATCACGCCGTGAACCTGGCCGCCCTGGTGATCGGCGCAGTGGCGCTGCACCACGCGCTGGCACGGCGCCAGGATAGGACCGGCACCGACCTTTAGAATTCAGTTTCCCCTGCCCTTTCCGGCCATGTGTCTTGCCCCCACGACAGGCCGATTGAAAGAAAGGGCACGCCTTGGCCCGCTGCGTCCTCGCAGCGGGCCTTTTTTTATAGGCCGGGGCCGATTGCGCGGGGTCAGCGCCTGACGACGACCTCCCATCCCGGCTCTTCCGGTTCGTCGTCGGTCATCTCGGCCGGAAAGCCGGGCGCGCGGATGTCCAGGCCGGTCACCTCTTCGA
This sequence comes from uncultured Oceanibium sp., assembly GCA_964459085.1. Taxonomy (GTDB): domain Bacteria; phylum Pseudomonadota; class Alphaproteobacteria; order Rhodobacterales; family Rhodobacteraceae; genus Halovulum. The sequence continues at coordinate 4,256 of CAYWND010000287.1, forward strand.
GGCGTTTGATGATGTTTGGGGACCACTCGCGCGGGCCGTACCGGTCCTGCCCGTCGCGAAAGATCTCGATCATCCGGGGGTTCAGTTCGACCGGGACGCCCGCGCGGTCGGCGATGGCCTGAAACAGGCCGATGTCTTTCAGCACCAGGTCCACGGTGACCGCGATGTCAACTGCGCCAACCAGGCCGAGTCCGCCGGCAAA
>CAYWND010000288.1:0-4434 GCA_964459085.1 uncultured Oceanibium sp.
AGGTTGAACACCCGGTGACCGAGTTGATCACCGGCGTCGATCTGGTTGAGCAAATGATCCGCGTGGCCGCGGGCGAGACGTTGGTGATCCGTCAGGAGGACGTCACTCTGAATGGCTGGGCGGTCGAAAGCCGGCTGTATGCCGAGGATCCATATCGCAACTTTTTGCCGTCGATCGGGCGGCTGACCCGCTATCGCCCGCCGACCGAGACGCCAGGGTATGCGCCGGGCGACGTGCCGACCGCGCCGGTGATCCGTAACGACACTGGCGTGTACGAAGGTGGCGAGATCTCGATGTACTACGATCCGATGATCGCCAAGCTGTGCACATGGGGCGAGAATCGTGCCGCCGCCATCGAAGAGATGCGGCTGGCGCTGGACAGCTTCGAGGTTGATGGGATCGGCCACAACATTCCGTTTCTTCAGGCGGTCATGGACCACCCCCGGTTCGCATCCGGGGACATGACAACAGCCTTTATCGCCGAGGAATATCCCGACGGGTTCGAGGGCGCGACCCTGCCCGAAGACGCTTTGCAGCGTGTCGCGGCCTGCGCGGCGGCCATGAACCGTGTGGCCGAGATTCGCAGGGCACGCGTGTCAGGGCGGATGTCCAATCACGAACGGAAAGTCGGCACCGACTGGATGGTTTCGATCGCGGACCTGTCGCTGCCCGTGGTTATCGACGCCGATCCCGACGGCTCGACCGTCCTGTTTGAAGATGGCACGACCATGCGGGTCGCGTCAGACTGGACGCCGGGCGACAGCCTTGCGCTGCTGGACGTCGATGGTGCGCCTGTGGTGCTGAAGGTCGAGCGGATCACCGGCGGGTATCGGCTGCGCCATCGTGGTGCCGACCTGAAGGTGCATATCCGCACGCCCAGGCAGGCCGAGTTGGCCGCGCTGATGCCGACAAAACTGCCGCCTGATACCTCGAACATGCTGCTGTGCCCGATGCCGGGCCTGGTCGTGTCGATCGACGTCGCGGAAGGCCAGGAGGTGCAGGAAGGTCAGTTGCTGGCGGTGGTCGAGGCGATGAAGATGGAAAATGCCCTGCGGGCAGAGCGGCAAGCGCGCGTCTCGCGGATTGCTGCGGCCCCTGGCCAAAGTCTGGCTGTGGACGAGATCATCATGGAGTTCGAATAGGCGTGTCAGACGTCATCGATATACCGCGGACCCGGCCTCTGGGTGCAGACAGCGTGTCCACGCTGGCCTACGGGTGCTGGCGCTTTGCCGGGACACCGTTGCGGGACGCGCAGGCCAAACTGGCCGCGGCTGAGGATGCGGGGATCAACCTGGTCGACACCGCAGCGATCTATGGCATGGGCGAGACGGCGTTTGGCGAGGCGGAAGAGCGTTTGGGCGATGTCTTTGCCGCCGATCCTGTGCTGCGGGATCGTCTGGTGGTCGTGACCAAGGCGGGTATCGAGCCCCCGACCCCTTATGACAGCCGCCCCGAGCGCCTTATTGCCAGCGCCGAGGCCTCGCTGCGCCGCCTGAAAACCGACCGGATCGACGTGTTTCTGGTTCACCGGCCGGATCTGCTGGTCGCGCATGCGGACGTCGCAGGCGCGCTGGATCGGCTGGTGACGGCTGGAAAGGTGCGGGCGGTTGGGGTGTCCAACTACACTCCGGACCAGACCCGGGCGCTGGCTGCGCATCTGCGTGTGCCTTTGGCGGCGACCCAGCCCGAGTTTTCCGCCCGCTGTCTGGATCCGATCACCGATGGCACGCTGGATCTTGCGCAGGAGCTGTCGATTGCACCGATGGCATGGTCGCCGCTGGCCGGTGGAAAACTGGCGACAGGGGACGGGGATCAGACCGTCGGGCGGATCGTTGCTGCGATTGACGATGTGGCCGCGCGGACGGGTGCGGCCCGGGACGCCATAGCGTTGGCCTGGGTGCTGGCCCATCCGGCCTGCCCCATCGCGCTGGTCGGATCGCAGAACCCGGACCGTATCCGGCGGGCGGCCGAGGCCTATGACGTGCCGCTGACACGCCGCGACTGGTACGCAATTCTGGAGGCATCGCGCGGGGAAAGAATGCCGTGACAGACAAGCCGGGCATAAGGGTTTCGGGAATTTCTGGCGCCGACAGCCGCCGGGGCTACTGGCCGCGTTCGCCCCGCGCCTCGAGCTCTTGCACGCGCATTGGCATGCGGTCGATCAACCGCGATATCTCGCGCACCGTGACCGGGCGGGGTTTGCGATACTTCACATCGCCATCCTTGCCGATCACGACGACCGAGAAGCCGCGGGGATGGAATGCCTCGCGCAGGGCGCTGTCGGCAGACGGGTCGGTGTCGACCAGAACGACCACATCGCGGTCGTCCAGGTCCGCCTTGTTCTTTTCGAACGCATCTAGCTGTTTGGCCAAACGCGGGTCGTTTTCGGTATCGGCGAACACGACGATCGGCCGGTGGATCCACATCAGGTCCTCCAGCTTGGGATTGGCAAGGTCGGCAGCACCAGCCGTTTGGCCCACGCCCGCCAGTAGCGTCGCAATCAGAATGCCTGGTCTCAAGTCACCCTCCGTCACTGGGGTAGATAGTTACGAATCGCGGCAATTCGAGGGCCGGGCACTTGCCTGGGGTGTCGCATGACCGTCGCGCGCCTGACCATATTGTCCGCTGCCTGGGGGCTGCTGGTCTATATTGGCCTGCTGGCCCTGGCTGCCTATCGCGCGGGCGGGTTCGACTATCCTCTGGATGACGTCTACATCCATCTGTCGATGGCAGAACAGATTGCGGCCGGGGGATATGGCATCAACCCGGGCGAGTATGCCTCTGCGGCGTCTTCGATGCTGTATCCGCTGCTGTTGCTGCCGTTTCAAGCGACCGAACTGAACCGCCTGCTGCCTATGGTTTGGAATATGGCTGCGGTACTGGCCGCCGGGCTGCTTATGGCGCGGATTCTGGTCCAGACTGGCCAGGCCGCGGCGAACCGCTTTGCCCTTGCGGTTGCGGTTCTGATGCCGCTTGGGGTCTATACCACCGGGGCGGCGTTCACAGGCATGGAGAACAGTCTGCATGCCGCCGTCACGCTGGGCCTTGCCTCGGGTCTGATCACCTTCGCATCGACGGGGCGGATCGGGGTCCTGCTGATCCTGGGGGTCCTGATCGGGCCGCTACTGCGGTTCGAGGCCCTTGCGCCGTCACTGGTGGCTGCGGGTATCGTGTTTCTCTCGCGTCCCGGCGTGGGCATTGCCCTTGCTGTCGGGGCCATCGCGCCATTGGCGGGCTTTGCGGGGTGGTTGCAGACGCTGGGGCTGGGCGCGCTGCCGAATTCGGTGATGGCGAAACTGGCCGAGGTCGAGCCACTGCAAGTCTCGCGCCTGGACAAGATGATCTCGGTCGCGCGCGGCAATCTGGCACTGCCCGCAGGCCAGGCGGCGGCCGTCCTGGGCCTGTTCTGGCTGGCGCTGTCGCCGTTTCTGGCGTCGAACATGGCGCGCCTGCTGGCGCTGGGTCTGGTGGCCGTGGCGGCCGCGCATCTGCTGGTGGGCAAAGTGCGGATCGAGGCCCGGTACGAGACCTATATGCTGGCCTGGATGCTGGCGTTGTCGCTCTATCTGTGCAGCCAGTTGCCCAGCCTTCTGCGCATTGTGGCGCGCGGTGCGATCCTGGTGTGGCTGGTCACCCTGGCACTGACCTACCAGACGGTGTTCGGCGACAGGGGACAGTATGCGACGCAGGCGATCCATCTGCAGCAGGGCCAGATGGCGCGCCTGGTGCATGATCATCTGAAGGTTCCCACTGCGGTGAACGACATCGGCTATGTCAGTTATCAAAGCCCGGTCTACATCCTGGACCTTCTGGGACTGGGCAATCGCGAGGCGCTGCTGACCCGCGCACAGGGCGGGCAGAACTGGGCCGAACCGCTGGTTGCGTTCCACCAGGTTCAAGCCGCAATGATTTATTCGGACTGGCTGCCGCGCGCGGCTGGCCCGAATTGGGTCGAGTTGGGCACCCTGGGCCTGACCACCCCCGGCGGCTATCTGGGTGGCCGCGTCGTGACGATTTACGCCACCGATCCACGCTACGTGGATACGGTCACGGCGGCCCTCGAGACGTTTATTCCCACGCTGCCCGAAGGGGCGGTGTTCACTCCGACAGAGGAGAGAGAGCAATGACCATCGACGACTGGAAAACCCTGGCCCAGCGCGAGACGCGCGGCGATATGGATCGTCTGATCTGGGACACGCCTGAGGGCATCGCCGTCAAGGCGCTGTATACGCAAGACGATCTGGCCGACCTGGACCATCTGGGCAGCCTGCCCGGACTGGCGCCGTTCACCCGAGGGCCGCGCGCCACCATGTATCCCGGCCGACCCTGGACGATCCGGCAATATGCCGGGTTCTCAACCGCCGAGGAATCGAACGCGTTCTACCGCAAGGCGCTGGCGGCGGGGCAGCAAGGGGTCTCGGTTGCCTTCGATCT
>CAYWND010000289.1:0-4434 GCA_964459085.1 uncultured Oceanibium sp.
CGTCCCCGACCCAATCGCCGTCACAAAAACATCGCCATCATGAACGACCTGCCCGTCCCATTCTGTGCTCAGAAACGGGCGCACCTCGCCACCGGCTTCGATGCGACGATCCAGCATCGTCAGCGGATCGCAACGCACGATCCGCCCGCCGATATTGGCATAACGATCGCAGGCCCCAATCTTGCCGTCCGCGATGTAGCACATCACCGGACAGGCATCGCAGCGGATCTTCTCGTCTTTGGCGCGAGTGGCGTTCACCTCTGTGCCTTTCGGATGGCCGCCAGGACGCGATGCGGCAGGGCTGGCAAGCTGTCCAACTCGGCACCGCAGGCATGGCGGATCGCGTTCAGGATTGCGGGTGCCGTCGGGATCAGAGCGTGTTCCCCCAACCCCTTGGCGCCCAACGGTCCCTCGGGATCGGGTTTCTCGATGAAGATGGTCTCGATCCGTGGCATGTCCCCAATGGTCGGGATCAGGTAGTCATGCAGGTTTTCGGTCCGGCGCGGAACGTATTCTTCCATCAGCGCCAGCCCCAGGCCTTGCGCGATCCCCCCTTCGATCTGCCCCTCGGCCAGAACCGGATTGATCACGCGCCCCAGGTCATGCGCCGCGGTCATGCGTCGAACTTTGACCGTGCCAAGATCCACATCTACATCGACCTCGGCCAATTGTGCGCCATAGCCATAGACGGCATATGGCGTCCCCTGCCCGTTTTCGTCCAGCGACGTTGTCGGCGGGTCGTAGGTTTCCTCGGCCGACAGGACATAACCGTCCGGACCGACCGGCAAAGCAGACAGGTCGATCTGTTGGGCCACCTGCCCGTCTGCTACGGTGATGCCGCCGTCTTCCAGGGTAAGTTGGGCATCCGGACCCATGTTGCTCAACGCCAGAACCCGCGCCCTCAGCGCGCGGCCCGCCAGCAGCGCTGCCTTGCCTGTGATATAGGTCTGTCGCGACGCCGAGGTCTTGCCGCAATCAGGCGTCAGAGCAGTATCCGGTCCGACCAGCGAGATGTCCGCGACCGCGACACCCAAGGCGTCTGCAGCGATCTGGGCGATCACCGTGTTCGAGCCCTGGCCGATATCGGTCGCGCCCTGGTGCAGGACCAGCCGTCCCTGTGCTGTCAGTCCCATCCGAATTGTCGACGGGTTCGAGAGACCCGTGTTGCCGCACCCGTACCAGCAAGATGCCACGCCGATGCCGCGCCGGTTTGGACCATCCGCTGCAGCATTTATCCCATCAATCTCGCGCAGTGCCGCAGTCCAACGCGGCACCAAAGCGTCCAGGCAATCGAGGATACCGATACCTTGCAGCGTCTGGCCGCAAACGGTGCTGTCCCCGTCGCGAAGGGCGTTCAAGCGGCGAAACGCCAACCGATCCATGCCGATGCGCTCGGCCAGCCGGTCGAACAGGGTCTCCTGCAGTATTGCGGCCTGGGGCACGCCAAAGCCCCGGAACGCGCCCGAGTTCGGCCCGGTGGTGTGAATTGCGCGGGCCTCGGCGCGATAGTCGCCGATGCGATAGGGGCCGGACGCGTGAACCGGCACCCGGACCGCCACGGTCGGTCCCCAACTGGCATAGGCACCAGTGTCGAAATCCCCGTCGAACTGCATCGCGGTCAACCGCCCGTCCGCCGCCGCCCCGATAGAGGCCCGCATCTTTGACGGGTGCCGTTTGGTGGTCGATGTCATAGACTCTGACCGCGAAAACGCCATTCGCGCGGGTTGACCTGTAAGCAGTGTGACCAGACCGACCAGCGGCTGCACTGACAGATCCAGTTTCGCCCCGAAACCGCCACCCGTTGCAGCGGGAATGATCCGCACCCGATCGGGCGGCAGCCCCAGCACTTTGGCTGTGTCGTCCCGATCCATGACCGGTGCCTGCGTGCAGGCGCGGATCACCAACACATCGCCGTCCATCCAGGCCACACCCGCTTCGGGTTCGATATAGGCGTGTTCGACCGATTGAGTGGAAATCGCACCTTCGACCGTAACGTGTGATGCAGCCAGGCCGGCTTGCGCATCTCCGGTTTGCACGACCCCCGCCACCAGCAGATTGCCAGCGCGGGTTTCGTGCAGGCGCGCGGCAGTCCGCGCCTCGTCCACACTGGTAATTTCCGGCAGAGGTGAGAAGGCTACAGGGAAGCTGGTCAGATCCAGCGACGCACAAAGATCCGGCTCGGCCGCGACCAACGCCACGGCCTCGCCCCGCATGCGGGCAACGCCGCTGGCCAACGCCGGTTGATCGGCGAATGGCGGGATGACACCGAATGTGTTGTCACCCGGAATATCCGCCGAGGTGAAGACATGAACATCGACCGTCTGCGCAGCACGCCATGCAGCGATGTCACCGAACGTGAACGAAGCATGTCCCGGCGCCCGCACCGCCCTGACCAGAAGGGCAGCCTCGGGCAGGACGTCCGCGCCAAACTGTTCGGCACCCGTGACCTTGTCCAAGCCGTCCACCCGGGCGATCCGACTGCCAACCGCAGCCCCGGCTGCAGGAGGCAAGACATCCCCGTCGGCACCCGCAGCATCCATGACTGCATCGACGATTTTGGCGTATCCCGTACACCTGCACAGCACACCGCTCAGCGCCTCTTCGACCTGCATCCGCGAGGGCGCGCTGCCCTTGTCCAGCAGCGCGCGGGCGGCCATCAGCATGCCGGGCGTACAGATCCCGCACTGCGCCGCGCCGTGGCGCAGAAACGCGGACTGCAAGCGCGAAAGTGCGGCTTGCGATAGGCCTTCGACGGTCGTGATGTCGGTGCCTGCAACCCGCGCCATTGGTGTCAGACAGGCGCAGACCGGTTCTCCGTCGATCAGAACGGTACACGCCCCGCAATCGCCCGCGTCGCAACCGACTTTGGTACCTGTCAGCCCTAACACCTCGCGGAGGGCCATCGACAACCGCGTCGCGGGGTCCCCCGAATAGCTTACGTCAGCACCGTTGACGCGGAATGCGCACGTGACGGGGGCGTGCCGGTTCATGCTGCATACGCCCTTCGGCCATCGTCGATCACGTCCCCAACGACCCGGCGCACCAGTTCAGCCGCGGCGGTTGCACGATAGGCCGCGTCGGCGCGAATGTCCGCTATCGGGTCCAATGCGGCGGCCACCATCTGATCGCTGATCGCACCGCGCGCCCCTGCAAGATCCGGCGCCGCAGTCAACGCCGCCTCGACCGCCCCTAGTCTGCGTGCGATGGGGCTGCAAGCGCCGACCGACACAGCGGCCCGCGTAATCCGGCCATCCTGTATCTCCAGCCGGGCAGCGACCATGGCTATGGAAATCACCAGATAGCTGCGCGCTCCCAGCTTACGAAAGGCGCTTTGCCCCTGTGTGGCCGCGCGCGGCACATGGATCGCGGTCAGCAACTCGTCGGTCGCCAGCGCGGTCTGGCGCGGCCCTTGCAGAAAATCCGACAATGGCATCTGGCGCAGCGAGTGCGCCGATCTGAGGTGAACCTCGGCATCCAGCGCCAGCAGACAAGGCACGCCATCCGCAGCAGGCGAGGCATTGCAGAGGTTCCCGCCAACCGTACCGGCATTCTGGATCTGGACCGATCCGACCTCTCGCGCGGCTTGTTTGAACATGTCAAAGGCCGGCGGCAAGTCGGCGCGGATCACGTCTGTCCAGGTGACGCAAGACCCGATGGTCCAGCCCTCGTCATCCTTGCCGATCGCTCGTAGATCGGGAATGGCCGTCAAATCCAGCACGGGGCCGCCAAGCGTGCCTTGCGTCGTTGCCGGAAACAGATCGGTACAGCCTGCGGCCACGCACACCCCGGGCGCGCCTCTGGCTGCCAGCGCGTCCTCGATCGTGTCAGGCCGGAAGTAATCGACCACAGGGTGCCTCCATCCCCGGTTGGAGGGATTGTCATGTTCGTGTACAAACAAACTTTGCGGCACCCGCGCCGATCCTGTCAACCAAAGGCGCATGATGCAAAGCGACAGCCTGCCCCGCGAAGACGACTATAGCCTCGACCAGCAGGTCGGCTTCATCCTGAGGCGCGTGACCCAGCGGCATCTGTCGATTTTTGCCGCGCATATTCCTGACCTGACGCCGATGCAGTTCGCAGTCCTGGCCAAGCTGCGTGAATCCGGACCGCTTTCGCAGAATGCGCTGGGCCGTGCGACGGCCATGGATGCGGCAACCATCAAGGGGGTGGTCGATCGCCTGCGTCAGCGCGACCTTGTCGAGGCCCGCCCCGGGACTGTGGACCAGCGGCGCCTGTTTCTCGACCTTACGGATGCTGGACGGGCTATGTATCAAGACCGGGTGTCACATGCTCGGGCAATCACACAAGAAACCCTGTCGCCACTTTCCGCGTCCGAGAGGCGGGCCCTGTTGGCCCTGCTCGGCCGGATGACCTGAGACCTCAGCCAACGCCCATATAGCGCTCGACCAGAGCATGGTCAGCGCGCAGCACCTC
>CAYWND010000290.1:0-4426 GCA_964459085.1 uncultured Oceanibium sp.
AAGCTTTTGGGCGAGGCTTCGACCGAAGACGCCATCGGCGATGACGGAGCGGTTCTCGTCTGAAGACAGCCTTCTGGACGTATGAAACAGCTTCTCTTCTTTTCGTATGGCGTCACCAAGTCGGGTTCGACCCTGGCGTTCGAGTTCACAAAGGCCGCGCTGGCCCAGGCGGGGTATGATCAGCCCCGCCTGCAATGCGGCGCGATGATCGTGTCGCGCAAGGTCAACGCGGTCGAGCACCTCGACGACACTCAGGCCGACGCGCTGTTGGCAGCCGCGGCGCAGGTCGGGCATCCGATCGTGCTGAAGACGCACACGCGGCCCGATCCGGCGGTGATCCGCCTGCTAAGCTCGGGGCGTGCCCAGGCCCATGCGGTGGTGCGCGATCCGCGCGACGTGGCCCTGTCGATGATCGATCACGGCCGCAGATCGCGCGAAAACGGCCGCCCCGCCTTTGCCGAGATCCACACCCTGGACGACGCTATGCAAGGTATCTCGAACCAATTCGAGCAACTGACCGAATGGCTGACGCTGCCGGGTGTGCGCCTGTTGCGCTATGACGATCTGGCGTTCGATTCGGAATTGGCGGTGCGCGATATCCTGGACCATCTGGGGATCGACGGAGACCCGCTGGAGATCGCCGACAGCGTGCTGAGGTCGAGTTTCACGCAGTTCAACAAGGGCATACGCGACCGCCACAGGACCGAAATGTCGGACGCCGACAGCGCGCGGTTCCGGATGCGGTTCGCGCCATTCTATAACCGTCTGCTGAACGAGCCCGCGCCGCCCCTGCCACTTGGTGCTGGCTTCCGGATGGAGACCGCGCTAGGAGAGGCGTCAGCCGCATGACGTGAGGACCGGGGACAACAGGGATGAACGCGCTGCACATCAAGAAAGGCACCAGCCGCAAGAGTGCCTATGATCTGAAGAATCCGCTGGGCGACAGCAACGAGACCCATACCCTGACGGTGCTGGTCGACAACGAGGCCGGGGTGCTGGCCCGGGTCATCGGCCTGTTTTCGGGGCGCGGATACAACATTGACAGCCTGACCGTGGCCGAGGTCGACCACGAGGGGCATCGGTCGCGGATCACCATCGTGACGACCGGAACACCTGCGGTGATCGAACAGATCAAGCACCAGCTTGAACGTATGGTGCCGGTTCACGCCGTGCATGACCTGACGGTCGAAGGCCAAAGCGTCGAACGCGAGTTGGCGCTGATCAAGGTCAACGGCGCGGGCGAAAAGCGGGTCGAGGCGATGCGCACCTCGGAGGTATTCCGGGCACGTGTGGTGGATTCCACGCTGGAGAGTTTCGTCTTCGAGATCACCGGCACGCCGGAAAAGATCGACGCCTTCGTCACCCTGATGATCCCCCTGGGTCTGGAAGAGGTCAGCCGCACGGGCGTTGCCGCCATCTCGCGCGGGACCTGACGCCCGCCGTTCCGGCGTTAAAAAACCACGGATCCACCCTTTGTTAGTGCCGCCACCCGCCTGTCCGGCGGCGCGGCGCGGCCGTTCGCGGCGTCGCGTGTGCGACCCCTTTGCTGGACGGCGGCAAGCGGTTGGCGGCCGTTCGGGCGGGGTCGGCCAAGCGGATGGCAGCAGTTGCGCGCATCCTGTGTCCGCCGTTGCAGCATTGCAGAACAGTGCTGGCGGTTGGCCTGCACATCTGCCCGTCAAACTTGACACAAGTGTCCAGTTTGCCCGCCCCAACGCAAGCGCGCCACCGATCACCGCCGATACGCAAATCCATCGTCCCAGTAGACCGAAGTAAAACCATGTATTATCAATCGATTCAGATCACATGTATGGGGCTACAATTTTGGTCCCGAAGTTGTGGCGCGACAAAACCAAGAGGGATTAGGAAATGTCGATAAAACCACCATTTACAGACCTGTCTATTCGGAGGCAGGCGCAGGGCTTTTACGAAGGCCACAGTCTGGAAATTGCGCTGCTGTCCAAGGGCATCATGGTCGGGCTTGTACTTTGGGCGCTGGTCTTTCCGGCCAATGCGAACGGCACGCTGGGCAGCATAAACAGTCAGCTGCTGGAGTTGTTCAGTCAATTCTACATCATCATCGTGGGATTGTTTTTCTTCTTTCTGATCATCGTCGCGCTTATTCCCAGCACCGGAAAGCGGATCATGGGAACGCCCGGAGAGGCGCCCGAGTTCTCGAACTTTTCGTGGTTCTCGATGATGTTCGGTGCAGGTCTAGGCGTGGGCCTGATGGTGTTCGCCACGGCCGAGCCGCTGGGTCTGTGGGGATCGAACCCGGTGATCCTGGCGCAGGAGACCGACGCCAACTCTGTGGCGGCGTTGCAATCCGGCTATCGCTATACATTCCTGCACTACGGGTTTCATGCCTGGGCGATCTACGTGGTGACGGGCCTCAGCCTGGCCTATTACGCGTATACACGCGACATGCCGCTGACGATCCGCACGGCGCTGACGCCGATCTTTGGCCGCGCGATGAACGGCTTTCTGGGCCATGTCGTCGACGTCCTGGGCGTTGTGGCGACGATCCTGGGCGTGTCGGTGACCATCGGCTACGGTGTCTCGCAGTTCATTGACGGGGTCTATGCCATCACGGGCATGAGTTGGATCATGGATCTGACCGGTGATGCGCCCAAACCCGGCACGGTTGGCCTGATCGCGGGTCTGGTCGTGATCATGGGGCTGTCGATCATCTCGGCGGTGTCCGGCGTCGGGCGCGGGGTGAAGTACCTGTCGAACCTGAACCTGGTGCTGTCGTTCATCCTGCTGTTGACCTTCGTGATCTTCGGGTCGTTCCTGTTTGCGATGACGACCTATGCCACGGCGATGGTCGACTATATCTGGAACTTCCTGTCGCTGAGCTTCGAGGCGTACGGCCCGCAATCGGCGGCTGCATTTGACGCAGCCCTGCCGGCCGAGGCAGCCCCGCTGGCCGACGCGCTGCGGGCTGGCGCGACCAACCCCTGGGGCAGCTATGACAGCTTTGTCTCTGGCCTTGAAGGCGAGGCCGCCGCGCTGTCCAGCGATGTTCTGGCGCAGGCCTACACGGCTGGCGAGCAAGGCCGGCTGTTCGGATGGCAGGCCGGTTGGACGACCTTCTACTGGGCCTGGTGGATCGCATTCTCGCCCTTCGTTGGTCTGTTCCTGGCGCGTATCTCGAAGGGCCGTTCGGTTCGCGAGTTCATCGTCGGCTGCGTGATCGCCCCGGCGCTGGTCTGCTTTGCCTGGATGACCATCCTGGGCGGCACCGCGATCGATCTGGAACTGACCGGAGGCGCAGACGGCGCGATCATCGGGGCCTCGAACACGGCGAAACTGTTCGTCACGCTGGGCGAGATGATCTCGGGCGGGCTGTTGTCGGCCATTACGATCATGTGCGTGGTGCTGATCATGACCTTCCTGGTGACGTCCGCGGATTCGGGGATCCTGGTGATGAACACCATCATGTCGGGTGGTGATCAGAAGGTCGGCAACCGGCACAAGATCATCTGGGGTCTGATCCTGACCTCGGTGATTGGCGCGCTGATCATCGCGGCGGGCGAAAACAACCCGCTGGACGCGCTGCGCAATGCCATGATCATCGGGGCGCTGCCCTTTACGATGGTGATGGGCCTGATGTGCATCGCGCTGGCCAAGGCCCTTTTCCGCGACGGTCTGAGGGACAAGGTGGGGGCTGCGGCCTCGTCGACCAGCCCGGCCGAGTAAACCATGACACCTGTGTGCCCGGCCCACGCGCCGGGCACACGGATCCCGCGGCAGATGCGCAGATTATGTGGGCCGGTTGTGGCCCAGAGGCCTGCCCGCCGCCCCCTTCGGACAATGCAGACGCACTGCGGGTGACCTGAACGGTTGCGCAAAAAAAATGGGGAGGGTCACCCCTCCCCAGTTCTCGCATTTCAGGCTCTTCTAGTTTCCGCTCGGTATCTTGCCTGCGGCCTGAAGGCGTCCTCCGGCAGGGGCAGCCCGCCGGAGTGTTTCGTCAGCTACACCCGGTGGTCGCCCCGCAGGTGTTGCATTTCAGGCAGGTGCCGTTGCGCACCAGCGTGAAGTTTCCGCACTCGCCGCAGGGGTCCCCTTCGTAGCCCTGCATCTTGGCCTTGGCGCGTTCGTCGACGACCGTGGCGGACATCGCCTCGACCGTGGTGACGGAGGCGGAGGCGGCCTCGATCCCGGTGTCGAGCGCGGCCGTGGCGGCCCCGCCCTGCAGGACCATCAACTCTTGCGGCAAACGCTTGCGCAGGAACCCGGTCGAGGCGGTCTGGCGGATCATCTCGACGCTGGCCTGAGTGACCTCGGGGGCTACGGCGCGGACGTTCGACACACCCTCTTCCTCGCCCCGGCCGATCTCGTCGAATCCGGGGCCTTCGGGGGCCACATGCGCCAGATCGGTGCGGTCGAGGTAGCTGACCGCCAGTTCGCGGAAGATGTA
>CAYWND010000291.1:0-4422 GCA_964459085.1 uncultured Oceanibium sp.
TAAAGGGCCCCCTCTTTGCTCTCAAAATACTCCGGAGCGCGAGGCAGCGCCTCGCCCTCGTGCCCCGACAGGGGCGCGATTTGCCGTTCCAGGGCGATGCCATCTTGTTATCAACTTCAGCAGCCGGGACCCCGCTGAAAAACAGCAGCCCTCAGTCTCCCAGCATCCATGTCCCCTGCGGGCGGAACGCATGGAAGGTGAAGGCAAAGACCACGTCATGCACCACATCCGCCCCTGTGGCCGCATCAAAGACCCGGATCGCCCCGATATCCCGGCCCTTCGCGATCTCGGACGCATCCAGCGCCGAGGCCATGCCGGCCGTCCATTCCAGCCGCAAGCCATCCTCTTCGATCACATCCCTGCCCTCGAACCGGCTCAGCGGCCAGGCACGGTTGTCCACACTGACCACCCGGGCCAGCGGCGCGATCCCGTGCGGCGGATTTTCGCCGCGATAGAGGAACGGCCGCGCTGCCGTGTCATACCGCTCGTAAGGATTGCGGCCATACATCCGAAGATACCCTTTGGGCTGCTGCATGATCTCGCCCTGGGGATTGCGGTTCAGAAACGCGCTCAGCGGCTCCATCCAGTTGACCAGCCTGGTCAACTCGACCCCCGTCAGCGCGCCCACGATGCCGATGCCGTCGAATTGCTGCCACCAGCTCTGGGTCTGGCGGTCATACATCACCATGTCCGAATTGCGCAGGTTGCCCGACACCCCGAAACTCAGCACCTGGCCCGCCACCCGCCGGTCGAACACCACGGCCGAGTTGCACAAGGGGCAGTAGGTCACAGCCACCGGCACATCCCCGATCGTGTCGTTCGCGATCTCGTGCCACATCAGATAGCGCACCGGATAGGCCCGCTCGGCCTGCCCCTCCAGCGCCACCGTGATCACCGGCTCGCGCATATCCAGCCCGTCCGGCCCACCCAGCGCCACGCCATCCAGTGCCGGGATGCCATCCTTGGGCACGCCGCCCGACATGATCTCGGAAAACGGCACGGACGACCGGGTGAAATCCGTCTCCGGCCAGGCCGCCGTCCAGAACCTGGGCAATTCGCCCGAAGCGTGAACCCGCCCCGCCAGCATGGCGGTGGCGGTGGCGGCCAGCAGCAGCGATCTGCGATGCATCTCGATCTCCCCCTTGTCTCAAGGCGGAAGATGTCGCCTGTCGCGGGGGGCCGCCAGCCCCCCTCACGCAAGTTTGAGGGCGCGTCAGGACCCGGATTTCAGCCGGACCGACTCCATGAAATCCGGATCGGGCACCGCGCCGCTCTGGCCCTGGCCGCGCTGGATCTGGTCCACCACGTCCATCCCCGACGTCACGCGCCCGAAAACGGTGTACTGCCCGTTCAGGAAGTAGCCTTCGGAAAACATGATGAAGAACTGCGAGTTGGCCGAGTTCGGGTTCTGGCTGCGCGCCATGCCCACCACGCCGCGATCAAACGGCGTGCCAGTGAATTCCGCCGGCAGATCGGGCAGATCCGACCCACCGGTGCCCGCCCGGCCCTGGCCGATGGTCTCGCGCGTGGCCCATTGGACATCCCCGGTCTGGACCATGAACCCGTCGATCACCCGGTGAAACGCAACACCGTCATAGGCGCCCTGCGCCGCCAGCGTCTTGATCCGCTCGACATGGGCCGGGGCCAGATCCGGCAACAGCTCGATCTCGACCGTGCCGTTGGCCTTGCCCGAAACCTCGATCACCAGCGTGTTGCTGTCGTCCTGCGCAGATGCCGCAGCTGCCAGCAATGCGACCCCAAGGGCCAGAAACAGCCGCCGGATCATGGCGCCACGTCCCCCGCCACACGGACCGAGATCATGCGATCCGGGCTTGCCGGCGGCTCGCCCCGGGTGATGTTGTCCACCAGCTCCATCCCCGAGATCACGCGGCCAAAGTTGGTGTACTGGCCATTCAGGAAATGCCCGTCCGCGAACATGATGAAGAACTGCGAATTGGCCGAGTTCGGGTTCTGGCTGCGCGCCATGCCCAGCGCCCCGCGATCAAACGGCACGTTGGAAAACTCGGCCGGAATGTCGGGCAGGCTGGACCCGCCGGTGCCTGCCATGCGCGGGTTGTAGTCCTTTTCCATATTGGCGTTCTTGACGTCGCCGGTCTGGGCCATGAACCCGTCGATGACCCGGTGAAACGACACGTTGTCATACTGACCCTCGCGGGCCAGCGTCTTGATCCGCTCGCAATGCTGGGGCGCGACATCGGGCAGCAGTTGCAGCGCGACCTCGCCGTCCTTCAGCGTGATGATGATGGTGTTCTCGGGATCGGTGATCTCGGCCAACGGTCTCTCCTATGAGGTTGGGATCAGGTGAATTTCTTCTGCAGTGCCAGGGCCACGGGGGGTGGGACAAACTTGGTGATGTCGCCACCCAGCCGTGCGATTTCCTTGACCAGACGCGAGGCGATAGCCTGGTGGTTGGCATCGGCCATAAGGAACACGGTTTCGATCGTGTCGTTCAGGGCGCGGTTCATGCCCACCATCTGAAACTCGTACTCGAAATCGCTGACCGCGCGCAGGCCACGGATGATCATGCTGGCGCCCACGTCGCTCGCGCAATCGATCAGCAGGTTCTCGAACGGGTGGGCGACGATCTCGACACCTGTCTTCTTGGACAGATAGTCGCATTCGGCCTCGATCATGGCGACACGCTCTTCAAGCGTGAACAACGGCCCCTTGTCGCGGTTGATCGCCACCCCGATCACCAGACGGTCGACCATCGTGCAGGCACGGCGGATGATGTCCGTGTGCCCCAGGGTCACGGGATCGAATGTTCCGGGATAGAGCCCGATACGCATGGGCGGCCCTCGCGTGGTTGGTGGCGCAGGTGGACCCTATCGGGCGGCGTTCGTCAACCCCGTCAGCCGTGGCCGACGATCATGTCAGTCAGGGCTGTGTTCTCGCGCTCGACTTCTTCGATGCGGTACTTGACCACATCCCCGATCGAGATCACGCCGACCAGCACATCGCCTTCGACCACCGGCAGGTGTCGAAACCGCCCGCTGGTCATCGTCTCCAGCGCTTTGACAGCCACCTCGTCTGGCGTGCAGGTGACGACCGGGGTGGTCATCAGGTCAGATACCAGTTCGTCCAGGCATCCGGTGCCCCGCTTGCCCAATTCACGCACGATGTCACGTTCGGACAGCATGCCTTCGATGGTGTTGCCGTCGTTTGACACGATCAACGCCCCGATCCGCATCTCTGACAGGATCCGGGTCGCTTCCGAGATCTTGGTGTCCGGCGCCACGGTCAGAATGTCCTGGCTGGGTTTCGACTTTAGAATTTGACGAATGGTCACGTCTGATATCCCCCTTGGTCAGTCCGCTACGGGATACCGACAGGGTCCGCGCCGATCACGTTTCTGTCAAGCCATCGCTTCCAGTCGGGCAACTTCGCGCGGCAAACGCTCGGCCAGCGCCTGGGCAAAGGCGTTCAGGCGCGGCACCCGGCGGTCGTCACGATGGCGGATCAGATAGAACGCCCGGGTCAGCGAAATCTCGTCCGTCAGCACGCGTAGCACCCCCGGTGCGGCGGGCAGCGCAAAGTCGTGAACGATACCCAATCCCGCACCGCTGCGGATCCAGTTCAGTTGTACCGAGACCGAGTTCGACGTCAGCACACCCTGCCCCATGCCCAACGCCGTCAGATAGTCCAGTTCACGATCAAAGATCATGTCCGGAATGTACCCGATCAGGCGGTGATGCTTCAGATCGCCCGCACCAAGAATGTCGGGATGCGCCGTCAGATACTCCTGCGACGCGGCCAGGTGCAGCCGATAGTCTGTCAGCTTCTGCACGGTCAAACGCCCCGCGCCGGGGCGCGAGACCGCGATGGCCATGTCCGCCTCGCGCCGGGACAGGTTGAACACCCTGGGCAGGGCCACGATCTGCACCTCCAGCCCCGGGTTGGCGTCGCAGATCGCCGCGCAGACCTGCGGCAACAGATAGTTGGCACAGCCATCCGGCGCACCGATGCGGATGCTGCCGGACAGGGTTTCGGTCACCTGACGCGTATCCTCCAGCGCGCCGATGGTCGCGGCCTCGACCCGCTCGGCATGGGTCAGCAGCCGCCGCCCGGCCTCGGTCAGGGCATAACCTTGGGGCGATTTCAGGAACAGCGGCACATCCAACGCCGACTCCAGCCGCATGATGCGGCGGCCCACGGTCGCGGGATCCAGGCGCAGGGTCTTGCCCGCGCCGGTCAACCCTTCGGACCGGGCGACCGCCAAAAAGATACGCAGGTCGTCCCAGACATATCCGGCCATGTTATGCGCCTATTTTTGCAAAATAACTTTGGCATACTGCCTCTTTCACTTGCGTTTCTGCAAGACTATCCTGCCGCGCAAAATCGATCATGGTCACGGAGGACCCCATGCCAGAGCTGTCCCATTTCATCGGCGGCCAGCGTGTT
>CAYWND010000292.1:0-4410 GCA_964459085.1 uncultured Oceanibium sp.
CGAAAGGGGATTTGAATATCACCGAGGAGGTGATTAAACGTCTGGACGCAGCTTATGCGCGCGATAACCCGGACGACGCCGCGGCGACAGAGAGAGAGAACTGAGTTCATGGCAATCACCCAGCCCGATCCCGATCTTTTGCATTGCGACCTTGAGCATATCAAGCGGCTGATCCCGCACCGGTACCCGTTCCTGATGCTGGACAAGGTGATCAACATCGACGAAGGCAAGGGCGCGGTCGGGATCAAGAACGTGACTTCGAACGAGCCGTTCTTTCAGGGACATTTCCCGTCCAAGCCGGTGATGCCGGGGGTTCTGGTGGTCGAGGCGATGGCGCAGGCGGCCAGCGTGATGGTGGCACGCACTCTGGGCCTGGAGGACAAGGAGTTGCTGGTCTTTTTCATGGGCTTGGAAAAGACG
The DNA here is from genome assembly GCA_964459085.1 of uncultured Oceanibium sp. Classification (GTDB taxonomy): domain Bacteria; phylum Pseudomonadota; class Alphaproteobacteria; order Rhodobacterales; family Rhodobacteraceae; genus Halovulum. The sequence goes on from CAYWND010000292.1 coordinate 421, forward strand.
CGGTTCCGCAAGATGGTGGTGCCGGGCGACGTGCTGGAACTGCATGTCTCGGTGTTGCGCGGCGGCGGCAAGGTCTACAAGTTCAGCGGCGAGGCCCGGGTCGATGGGGCGGTGGCCGCGGAAAGCGAATTCATGGCGATGATCCAGTACCCGGAACAGGGGTGACGGCGATATGACCATTGACCCATCCGCCGAGGTCCACGCCACTGCCGTTGTCGAAGACGGCGCCGTGATCGGGCCGCGTACGATCGTTGGGCCGTATTGTACGGTCGGTCCGCGCGTCGTTCTGGGGGCGGACAATGATCTGAAATCGCACGTTGCCCTGGCGGGAACCACGGCGATCGGTGACGGCAACCGGATCTTTCCCTTCGCCTCGATCGGGCACGTGCCGCAAGACCTGAAGTACCGCGGCGAGGATACGCGACTGGAGATCGGGTCAAACAACACGATCCGCGAGTATGCCACGCTGAACCCCGGCACCGAGGGCGGGGGCGGGCTGACCCGGATCGGGGATGGCAACCTGCTGATGATGCATGTGCATATCGGCCATGACTGCCGACTGGGCAACGGTATCGTACTGGCCAACGCGGCTTCGATCGGCGGCCATACCGAAATAGGCGATGGTGCCGTGATTGGGGCGCTGGCCGGCGTCCACCAGTTCTGCCGCATCGGCGAGGGCGCGATGATCGGCGGGCTGTCAGCGGTGGTCGCGGATGTGATCCCGTTCGGCACGGTCGCGGGCGAACGCGCGCATCTGGCGGGCCTGAATCTGGTCGGGCTTAAGCGGCGGGGGCTGGAAAAAGCCACGATCTCGGGGTTGCGGGCGGCCTATGGCGCGCTTTTTGCGGCCGAGGGGACGCTGCAAGAACGCGCGGACGCGGTGGCCGAGGCGCATGGCGACAACCCGCTGGTGCAGGCGGTTCTGGCATTTCTGGCCGAAGGCTCGTCACGCCACGTGACCACGCCGCGCTAGGACGATGACTGGCAAGGGCGAATCCCGGTCGGGGGACGTTGGCTCGGACAACGAGCCGCCGCTGGCCATCATTGCGGGCAGTGGCATGCTGCCCCGGCTGATCGCCGAGGAGTGCGCCCGTCGCCAGCGTCCCTATCAGGTGGTGCGGAGCGAGGGCACCGATCTGGACTGGATCTCGGGGCATCCGGTGATCTCGGCCGCATTTGAGAAGCCCGGTCGCCTGTTTGCCTCGCTCAGGCAGGCGGGCTGTCGGGATGTGGCCTTTGCCGGGGGTATCCGGCGGCCAAAGCTGCGGCCCATGCGTTTCGACGTCAAAGCCTTCCGGCTGGCCCCGCAGATCTTCAAGGCGGTGCGCAGTGGCGACGACAACGCGTTGCGGATCGTGTCGAGCATTTTCGAGGAAGAGGGGTTTCGCGTCGTCGCATCGCACACCATTCTGACCGATCTGTTGGCGCCATCGGGGGTCCTGACCCAGCTTTCACCCAGCGAGGATGACATGGCCGATGCTGCGCGCGCAGCCGAGATCGCTCGGGCCCTGGGCACGGCGGATGTCGGGCAGGGTGTGGTCGTGGCGCAGGGCATCTGCCTGGGGCTGGAAAGCATCCAGGGCACCGATGCGATGCTGGAGTTTGTGTCCCAAACGGGGGCGGCCTTTCGCCCGGACCCCGAGGGCGCCCGAGGCGTGCTGCTGAAGGCGCCCAAGCCGGGGCAGGACTGGCGCAGCGATCTGCCAGCGGTCGGTCCGCAGACGATCACCAATGCCCACAAGGCGGGCCTGGCCGGTGTGGTGATCGAGGCTGGCGGTGTTTTGATGCTGGGCCTTGACGCGACCGTGGAGCGCGCGGATGCGCTGGGCTTGTTCATCTGGGCGCGGGAGCCGTGAGTGCGGCGCTGAGGCTGTATCTGATTGCGGGCGAGCCGTCGGGCGACAGGTTGGGTGCGGACCTGATCCGCGGGCTGCGGGCGCTCAGCGACCGTCCCGTCGAGTTGCGCGGCCTGGGCGGCGCGCAAATGGCGGCCGAGGGTTTGGAGAGCCTGTTTCCGATTGACGAGCTGTCGATCATGGGGCTGGCCGAGGTGTTGCCGCGAGTACCGTCTCTGCTGCGCCGGATCGCCCAGACGGCGCGGGATGTGGAACGTTTCGCGCCCGATGCGCTGATCACCATAGACAGCCCCGACTTTTGCCTGCGGGTGGCGCGGCGGATCCGGCGCCAGGTTCCGAAACTCCGGACGATCCACTATGTCGCGCCCTCGGTCTGGGCCTGGCGGCCCGGCCGCGCGGACAAGATGGCGCGTGTGATCGACCACGTGCTGGCCCTACTACCATTCGAGCCACCCTATATGCAGCGGGCAGGGATGAGTTGCGATTTCGTTGGGCACCCTGTCGCGCTCGAGGCGCCGCCCACATCGGATGCGATTGCCGCCGCGCGGCGGGCCATCGGGTTGGAGGCGGATACACACGCGGTGGCGATCCTGCCGGGCTCGCGCCGGGGCGAGGTCGACCGCCATGGTCCCATGTTCCGCACGGTCATGGAGCGGCTATCTGCACCGAGCCGCCGGTTCTTAATCCCAACCGTGGGCGCGCGCGAGGCTCAGGTTCGCGAGGTCTTCGCCGGCAGCCCGACGCAGCCGCTGATCGTGCGGCCCGAACAGGTGGGGGGATCCCAGGCGGTATTTGCCGCCTGCGAGGCGGCGTTGGCGGTATCGGGCACCGTATCGGTCGAACTTGCTGCTGCCGGGACGCCGATGATCGTGGGCTACCGCGCCAATCGACTGACCGAGATGTTGGCCAGGCGTCTGGTCAAAGTGGACTATGCCTCGCTGGTCAACATTCTGGAGGATCGGGCTGTAATTCCGGAATACCTGGCCGATGCCTGCACAGTTGAGGCGCTCGAAGGCGCGTTGGGTACGCTGCTGGAGAGCGCCGAAGCACAGGAGGCCCAGCGCTCTGCCTTTGGTCAGGCGATGGCGGCGATGGGACGGGGCCGGTTCGCGCCGGGCGAGGGGGCCGCGCGGTCAGTACTGGACGTCATCGGGTGAAGTCGGCAAGCACTGCGCCGGTGGCTGTCAGCAACAGATTCGGGTCAATCTCGAAGACATGATGCGGGGTGCCCGCGGCGGCCCAGATCGTGTCGAATGTCAGGATATGTGGATCGAAATAGGTGGGGATCGGGGTCAGGTGACCGAGCGGCGAGACCCCGCCGATGGCAAATCCCGTATGCTGGCGAATGCTGGCTGCATCGGCCTTTTCCAGATCAAATCCAGAGACATCCGAGGCCTTCTTCATGTCCACATAGTTGCCGCCGGCGGTCAGGAACAGGACATGCGCAGGCCCAGCGGTCGCGCGTAGCACGATGGATTTGACGATCTGGTCAACGGTCGATCCAACTCCATCAGCCGCCTGTTGCGCGGTGGTGGTGCCGTCGTCCAGGCGAACCGGCGCGATATCCAGACCCAGGCGGTCGGCATCCGCGAGAACACGCTTGAGGCTTTTGCTCATAGGTCAGGTCCGTAGGGGCGAGGTGGGATGGGTTGAAAACCCATCCTACAGGGCGCCGGAAGTGGCGGGAGAGAGTTGCTGCGGATCCCTCGGTTTGGGCGACACTTGCGAGCCACTCGGGGTGTAGGATGGGTTTTCAACCCATCCTGCAACACTCAGCGCTGATCGAAGGGCAGGTAGTCGCGATAGGGCGCACCGGTATAAAGCTGTCGCGGACGGCCGATCTTTTGGCTGGTGTCCGCAATCATCTCTTTCCACTGCGAGATCCAGCCCGCCGTCCGCGCCAGCGCAAAGATCGGCGTGAACATCGAGGTCGGGAAGCCCATCGCATCCAGGATGATCCCGGAATAGAAATCGACGTTTGGATAGAGCTTCTTCTCGACGAAATAGGGATCCTCGAGCGCGATCTTCTCCAGCTCTTTGGCGACCTGCAGCGTCGGGTTGTTGTCGATCCCCAGAAGGCCCAGCACCTCGTCCGCGCTTTCCTTCATCACCTTGGCGCGCGGGTCGAAGTTCT
>CAYWND010000293.1:0-4406 GCA_964459085.1 uncultured Oceanibium sp.
ATGCCGAGATCGACATTTTCGACCGAGAGGCGGCGTTCATCGACCGGGTGCTGGATCCGATCCGGCAGCGGACGCCTGGGCTGCGGGTGGTGCTGGAACATGTCACGACCCGGGATGGCGTGGAGTATGTCCGCGCGGCGGGCCCGGATCTGGCGGGCACGATCACCACGCATCACCTGATCCTGAACCGCAATCACCTGCTGGTGGGCGGGATCCGGCCGCATTACTACTGCCTGCCCGTCGCCAAGCGCGAAGAGCACCGGCTGGCGCTGCGGGCCGCGGCCGTGTCGGGCGATCCCAGCATCTTTCTGGGCACCGACAGTGCGCCGCATGTGGATGCGGCCAAGGAAACGGGATGTGGCTGTGCAGGCTGTTTCACGGCGCTCAACACGATGTCCTGCCTGGCCCATGTCTTCGAGGAAGAGGGCGCATTGGACCGGCTGGAGGGCTTCACCTCGCGCTTTGGAGCGGCGTTCTATGGGTTGGAGGTCAATCCCGGAACGATCACGCTGGAGCGGTCGGACACACCCGTTGCGTTCCCCGCGCGGCTGGTGACCGGGGACGGGCCGGTGACGGTGTTCGATCCGGGGTTCGAGGTGTTTTGGCGTGTCGCTAACTGACCCGTCGGTCACAAAATGCACCTAAGGCGCGTGGAATGCTTGAAATTGGTCCGTTGGTAGGACCAAATAGGCCAGGTATCACCAAAGGGACCTGGCGGCCATGGCGCAGGCAGACACGATGGCAAGCGACAAGCCCCGGCGGCGGCGGCGCAAGGAGGCACGCCCTGGCGAGTTGGTCGAGGCGGGCTTGCAGGAGTTTGCCGAGAAGGGATTTGCGGCCGCGCGGCTCGAGGATATCGCGGCGCGGGCCGGGGTCTCGAAGGGCACGATCTATCTGTACTTCAGCAACAAGGAAGCCCTGTTCCAAGAGGTCGTGCGGACCCATGTGATCCCGATCATCGATCAGGACGAGGCGTTGCTGGAAGGTTTCGAAGGGCCCACGCGCGAGCTGATCGAGCTGATGATCCGGCACATGTACGACAATATGGTGCGGTCCGAGATGCGGGCGATCGTGCAGATCATGCTGGGCGAGGGGCCGAAGTTTCCCAAGCTGACCGAGTTTTACCACCGCGAGGTGATCTCGAAAGGGACCGAGGTGTTGCGGCGCCTGATCCAGCGGGGCGTGGACCGGGGTGAGGTCTCGCCCACGGCGGTGGTCGACAATCCCATGGTCATGGTGGCGCCGGTCATCGTCGCCTGTATCTGGAAGCTGAACTTTGACCGGATCGATCCGATGGATGTCGACGCCTATATCTCGGCGCATATGGAGATGGTCATGGGCTGGCTGGAGGCGGATCGCCCGATCCCCCCGGCGGCCTGAGCGATGTGGGCCGGGTCAGTCGGCGAGCAGATCGTAAATCGGCATCAGCTGGCGGTAGACCCCCAGACAGGTTTCGACAAGGCCCGGTCGGGTCACCATGTGGCGGTCGGGAAAGTCGTGCCAGGCGATCAGGCCCTTGCGGCGCAGAAGCATCGCCCTGGGGTGGTCCGCATCGTGGGGCGCGGGCACGCGTTTCAGTTCGGGCGCGGGCAGGCGGAACCCGGCGGCGGCCAGATCATCGACGGTCCGGGCGATGGCCGCGCCCTCGGGGCCCGCGACGCGGCTGCGGTAGTGCTCTAGCCCGGTCTTGTCGAACCCGAACACCCCGCACCCCACCGTCAGGTAATCAAGGCCCAGGCCGAACATCCAGACCGGCGGGCTGGCGCGGTCCAGATCGGGCGTGAATGACAGGTGCAGATGCGTGTTATAGGGCGTCTTGTCCCGCGAAAACCGCAGGTCGCGATTGATCCGGAACAGCTTGTGCCGGTACGGCGTGCCGGTCAAGTCGCGCAGGTGGTCGCAGATCTGTTCCGAAAACGCGGTCGCGGGGCGCCTCAGAGAGGTGTCATAGCGCGCCTTGTTCGCGGTGAACCACTCGCGGTTGTTGTTCGCGTTCAGGTCTTCGAGAAACGCGATGGCGTCGGTATCGAATGCTTGTGTGTTCATGTCTGTGCCACCTCTCGGTTGCTATAAGATAGCAGGGGCGGGCCATCAGGGCGACAGGGGGCGCCGTTCACGCGTCCCGAGAGATGGCACCTCGGCAGGAGTATTTGTTCGAGCAAAGAGGGCCCTTAACAAAGCGTAAAGGGCCCCCTCTTTGCTCCCAAAATACTCCGGAGCGCGAGGCAGAGCCTCGCAAGGCCGCGGCACGCGGCCCTGGCAGGATCAATGGGTCCTGAGCCTAGGTCACCCGGGCCACTCTGCGGTACTTCGGATCGTGGTAGTGGCCCTGGTCGATGACCTCGGCCAGGATCTCGGCGGCGTGCGAAACGTCGCTCTGGTCCAGAAACAGCGGCGTGAACCCGAACCGCAGGATGTCGGGTGCCCGAAAGTCGCCGATCACGCCCCGGTCGATCAGCGCCTGAATAATCGCATAGCCATCCGGGTGGGCGAAGGATACTTGCGAGCCGCGCTGGTCCGGGTCGCGGGGCGAGGCCAGGGCCAGGTGCGGGCAGCGGTCTTCGACCGCGGCGATGAAGCCTTCGGTCAGGCGGACCGAGGCCGCGCGGATCTCGGCCATGTCGACCTGATCCCAGATCTCCAGGGCCGCGTCCATTGCGGCAAACTGCAGGATCGGCGGTGTGCCCACCCTCAGACGCTCGACCCCCACGGCCGGGCGATAGCCGGGTTCCATCGCAAACGGCGCGTCATGGCCCAGCCATCCGGCCAGGGCGGGTTGTAGATCATTGGCGATATCCTGGCGCGCATAGATGAAGGCCGGCGCGCCGGGGCCGCCATTGAGGTATTTGTAGGTGCAGCCCACGGCGAATTCGGCCCCCGAGGCGGCAAGATCCAGTTGCACCGCGCCCGCCGAGTGCGCCAGATCCCAGATCATCACAGCCCCCACGGCGTGCGCGGCCCGGGTAATTTCGGCCATGTCGTGCATCCGCCCGGTGCGATAGTCGACATGGGTCAGCATCACGACGGCCACATCCCCGGTGATGGCGGCGGCGACGTCTTCGGGCGCAGGTGTCATCAGACGGTGGCCGCGCCGGGTCAGGTCGATCAGGCCCTGTGCCATATAGAGATCCGAGGGGAAATTGCCGCTGTCTGACAGGATCACCTTTCGGTCAGGCCGCATGTCCAGGGCTGCGGCCAGCGCCTGGTAGACCTTGATCGACAGCGTATCACCTGTCGTGACTGTCCCCTCCGGCGCCCCGATCAGGCGCGCGATTCGGTCGCCCGTGCGCGCCGGCCAGTCCATCCAGTCCGCAGTGTTCCAGGCCCGGATCAGCTGCTGGCCCCAATCCCGGGTGATGGTGGCAGATACCCGTTCCGCCACCCCGCGCGGGGTCGGGCCCAGCGAGTTTCCGTCCAGATAAATAACGCCTTCGGGCAGGTCGAACAGATCCTTGCGGGGCAGGGTTGCGGACATCCGGGAACCTCGTGTTGGCGGTACCTGATGATCTGTTTCACAGCGCTTGGCCCGGGGCAAGACCGGCCCGAAACTATGGGGCGACGGAATGCCGCTTGACTAATCCGATTAATTTAATCAAGAAATAGGGAGGGCCGTAGGCAGCAAGGTGCAACCCACAGCGTGCCCAATAGATTTTGACCCTGGCCGGATCCTGATCCCATGGGCTGAGCGCAGCACGCGACGAGGCGTGTTGCACACCGCTGGGAAGGTCCGGCATGCAGATGGAAGATGCCATGAACACGACCACAGCCCGCATATTTGCAGCCGCCGCCGCGACCGCACTGCTGGCCTCGACCCAAGCCGTTCTGGCGGCGGGCGAGGTCAACCTGTATTCGTCGCGCCACTATGACACGGACGAGCGGCTTTATACCGACTTCGAAGAGGCCACCGGCATCCGGGTCAACCGGATCGAAGGCAAGGCCGACGAATTGATCGAACGGATGCGGGCCGAGGGGGCGAACTCGCCCGCCGATATCCTGCTGACCGTCGACACCTCGCGGCTGGAGCGGGCCAAGGATGCGGGTGTGTTGCAAGCGATCGACAGCGACGTGCTGGAGACGCGCATTCCGGGATACTTGCAGGACAGCGACAACCAGTGGTTCGGGTTTTCGCAGCGCGCGCGGATCCTGTTCTATGACAAGGCCGAGGTGGCGAACCCGCCCCAGACCTACGCCGATCTGGCGCGGCCCGAATACAAGGGCATGGTCTGTATCCGGTCGGGCACGAATGTCTATTCGCAGACCATCCTGTCGGCGATGATCGCGCATCTGGGCGCCGAGGCGGCCGAGGATTGGGCGGCTGGTGTGGTGGCGAACTTTGCCCGTGATCCGCAGGGCGGTGACACCGATCAGCTGCGCGGGATCGTGTCGGGCGAGTGCGATATCGCGAT
>CAYWND010000294.1:0-4395 GCA_964459085.1 uncultured Oceanibium sp.
AGGGCATGGCCGCCCTGACCGAGGGCGCGATCCAGTTGGCCAGCCAGCATCACCTAAGCTCGGTTCATGCGACGTTCTGCACGCAAGACGAATGGGACCGCGGCGGGGCCATGGGCCTGCTGCAGCGAACCGGCCAGCAGTTTCATTGGGTCAATCACGACTATTCCGACTTTGATGCCTTTCTTGCGGATCTCAAGTCGCGCAAGCGCAAGAATATCCGCAAGGAACGCGCCCGCGCGCAGGAGTTCGGGGGAGAGATCCGGCAATACACCGGCGACCAGATCCGGCCCGAACACTGGGATGCCTTCTGGATCTTCTACCAGGACACCGGCAGCCGAAAATGGGGCACGCCCTATCTGACTCGGCGGTTCTTTGATCTGGCGCAGGACCGGTTGCGCGACCTGATCGTACTGGTACTGGCCGAACGCGACGGGCTGCCGGTGGCTGGCGCGCTGAACTTTGCCGGGCGCGACACGCTGTACGGCCGCTACTGGGGCTGCATCGAGGATCACCCCTGCCTGCATTTCGAGGCCTGTTACTACCAGGCCATCGACTATGCGATTGCCCAGGGCCTGAAGACCGTCGAGGCTGGCGCGCAGGGCGAACACAAGCTGGCGCGCGGCTATATGCCGGCGCCGACTTACTCGTTGCACTGGATCGCGGACGAAGGGTTCGCGCACGCGGTCGATCAGTATCTGACGGCCGAGCGGGGTGCTGTTGGCGAAGAGATTGAGGTTCTGACCAGCTATGGTCCGTTCCGAAAGGTCGAGGGAGAAGACTGATGTCAGACAAGTTGATGGACGAGGCGCGCGATCATGCGCTGGCAAAGCTGGCGGATCAGGGCTGGACCCACCAGTCCGATCGCGATGCGGTCACGAAAACCTTCAGGTTCAAGGATTTCACCACCGCCTTCGGTTGGATGACTTCGGTCGCGATCGAGGCCGAGAAGGCCGACCACCACCCCGAATGGTTCAATGTCTACAACCGGGTCGAGGTCACCCTGACCACCCATGACGCGGGCGGTCTGACCTCGCGCGATGTTGCACTGGCCAAAAGGATGGACGCGCTGGCGGGGTAGCCAGCAGGGCGCGATCAGGCGCCCAGAATGTCCATCACCGCCTCGCCCCCGCTCATGTCGCACGTGGCGCGCGATTCCTCGATGTTCAATGCGGCGACCTTGCCATCCTCGACCACCATGGCAAAGCGGACGGCGCGGTTGATCAGGCCGCGTGGCGCAAAGCTGAAGCTCAGCCCCATGTTGCCCACGAACAGCCCCTCGGGGTCGGATAGCATGTCCACGCCTGCCGCGTCAGCGCCGGTTTCTTCCTGCCAGTGGCCCAGCACAAAGGGGTCGTTGGTGGTCAGGACCGCGACCCGGTCCGCGCCGCTGTCGCGCATCCGATCCGCAAACGCGATGACATTGGGCAGGTGCACCGCCGAACAGGTCGCCGTGTAGGCCCCCGGCATGCCGAAGACGACAGTACGGCCAGTGCCGAAATACGCATCGCTTTCAACCTGCTGGGGTTCACCGCCCTTCATCATCAGCAACGTGGTCTTGGGCAGGGGTTCGCCGACAGAGATGGTCATGAGCAGTGCCTTTTGAGATAGCGTTTTCCGAGACGCTGTTTCATATAGGGCGTCAGGCGGAATAAACAGGGGGTCGCGATGGGCGCGGATCAGGCTGGCATCGTTGTTGTTGGCGCGGGCCAGGCCGGCGCCACGCTGGTCGAAAAGCTGCGGACCGGTGGATACGAGGGCCCGCTGACCCTGGTGGGCGAGGAACCGCACCCGCCCTATCAACGCCCGCCTTTGTCCAAGAAATACCTGTTGGGCGAGATGGCGCTGGAGCGGTTGTTTCTGCGTCCCCCGGCCTTTTATGCCGATCAGAACATCACGCTGCGGCTGGGCGAACGCGTCTCGGGCATCAACCGCGAGACCCGCGAGATCCATTTCGACAGTGGTCAGACGCTGGCCTACCAGCAGCTTGCCCTGACGACCGGGTCGATCCCGCGCCGCCTGCCCGATGGCATTGGCGGGCGTTTGGACAAGGTGTTCACCGTCCGCACACTGGCGGATGTCGACGCGATGGCGCCTGAGTTTTCCAGCGGGGCCCGCGTGCTGATCATCGGCGGCGGCTATATCGGGCTGGAGGCCGCGGCTGTGGCGGCCTCGCGCGGGTTAAACGTGACCCTGGTCGAGATGGCCGAACGTATCCTGCAGCGTGTCGCGTCGCCAGAAACCGCAGTGTATTTCAGGGATTTGCATGGCTCTCACGGCGTGGACATCCGCGAGGGCGTCGGGCTGGAACGCCTGCTGGGTACGGATGGCCGGGTGACCCATGCGCGCCTGACGGACGGGTCGGATCTGGCTGTGGATTTCGTGATTGTGGGGGTCGGGATCGAGCCATCCACCTGGCTGGCCGAAGCCGCGGGGCTGGAGGTCGAGAACGGCATCAAGGTGGATGCACGCGGCCAGACCTCGGACCCGGATATCTTTGCCGCGGGGGACTGCACCTCGTTTCCCTACAAGGATCACCGGATCCGGCTTGAGTCAGTACCCAACGCCATCGATCAGGCCGAGGTGGTGGCCGACGCGATGCTGCGCAAGCCCGCAGGCTATACCGCGCGGCCGTGGTTCTGGTCGGACCAATATGACGTGACACTTCAGATCGCGGGGCTGAACAACGGGTATGACCGCATTGTCACCCGCCCGGGCAGCCGCGAGGGGGCGGTGTCGTTCTGGTATTTCAAGGGCGCGTCGCTGCTGGCGGTCGACGCCATGAACGAGCCGCGCGCCTATATGCTGGGCCGCAGGCTGATCGAGGCCGGGATCTCGCCCGAGCCGGACGAGATCGCCGATCCGGACGTGGATCTCAAGGCGCTGCTGCGCCGGTAAGATGCGGATAATCGGGGGCAAATTCAAAGGCTTGTCACTGGCATCCGTGGGTGCGGGTGACGCCGCCAAACACCTGCGCCCGACCTCGGACAAGGTGCGGGAGAGCCTGTTCAATCTGCTGGCACACGGCGACTATCCGCCGATCGAAGGCGCGCGGGTGCTGGACCTGTTCGCAGGGACCGGGGCGCTGGGGTTCGAGGCGCTGTCGCGGGGGGCGGCACGGGTGCAGTTCGTCGATGACGGGGCCAAGGCGCGGGCCCTGATCCGCCGGAACACGGACCTGATGGGGGCCATCGGCCAGACCAAGATCTATCGCCGCGACGCCACGCGGCTGGGCGAAAATCGCGGCGCGCCCTACGACGTCATCTTTCTGGACCCGCCCTATGGCAAGGGCTTGGGCGAGCGTGCGCTGGAGAGCGCCAAAGCGGGTGGATGGATCGCGCCCGGCGCTGTCGTGATCTGGGAAGAGAGCGCCCCGGTGACGGTTCCCGACTGGGCCAAGCGGGCCGATGAGCGCAGGTATGGAGATACCGCGTTAACTATTCTGAAGGCATGCGGGGTTTGATAGGGGTTTCGAAGGGGTTTGATCGGGGTTCTTGCCTCAACCCCGCGCCCCGCCGCGAAAACGTTAACACGTCGCCGAGTAGCCCGCATATCCGCTGCTCACGGGTTTCTTTTCGGCGCGGTTTCCCGCATGATCGCAACAACCAATGATAAGAGCAGAATGATTAAGATCTTAGAAAACTTGTCCGGGTTTACTGCCCGGCATGCAGGCGTCCCTGTTGGCCATGATGGATAAGCCGCTTTCGGATGTCGAAGCGCTGATGAGCAGCGTCTTCGGGTTCGCTGACTTCAGGCCCGGCCAGCGTGAGATTGTCGAGGCGGTCTGCGCGGGTCGGGACGTGCTGGCGATCATGCCCACGGGCGGCGGCAAGAGCCTGTGTTTTCAGTTGCCCGCTCTGGCGCGGGGCGGCGTGACGCTGGTGATCTCGCCCCTGATTGCGCTGATGCGCGATCAGGTCCGGGCATTGCGCGAGGTTGGCGTGGGGGCCGGAGCGATCACCAGCGGGTCGACCGACGACGAGATCGAAGAGGTCTTCTCGGCCCTGGACGAGGGTTCGCTGAGGTTGCTCTATATGGCGCCCGAGCGTCTGGCGCGGGCCGGAACGCGCGCGCTTCTGGATCGGGTCAAGCCGGTGATGATCGCGGTGGACGAGGCGCATTGCGTCAGCCAGTGGGGCCATGACTTCCGCCCCGACTATCTGCAGATCGGCGCGTTGCGTGCGCGGCTGGGCTGCCAGATCGCAGCCTTTACCGCGACCGCCGACCCCGAGACCCAGGCCGAGATCGTGGCGCGCCTGTTCCCCGGACAGGCAGAGGTGTTTCTGCGCGGCTTTGACCGGCCCAACCTGAGCCTTGCCTTCCAGCCCAAGGTCAAGCCGCGGGCGCAATTGATGGACTTCGTGACCGACCGGCGCGGCCAGTCGGGGATCGTCTATT
>CAYWND010000295.1:0-4394 GCA_964459085.1 uncultured Oceanibium sp.
CAGCTAAGGAAAGACAGACGCATGGCGGGCAAGATCCCTGCAACGGTCGTGACCGGATTTCTGGGCGCGGGCAAGACGACGCTGATCCGGCATCTGATCGAAAATGCGAATGGCAAGCGCATCGCGCTGGTCATAAACGAGTTCGGTGATCTGGGCGTTGATGGCGAGATCCTGAAGGGTTGTGGCATCGAGGGCTGCGCCGATGATGATGTGGTCGAACTGTCGAACGGCTGTATCTGCTGCACTGTGGCCGAGGATTTCATCCCCGCCATGCAGAAACTGATCGAGCGCGACGCGGCGCCAGACCACATCGTGATCGAAACCAGTGGCCTCGCCCTTCCGCAGCCGCTGGTCCGCGCCTTCAACTGGCCCGACATCCGCACTCGGGTCACCGTGGACGGTGTGGTGACGGTGGTCGACGGGCCTGCGGTGGCAGATGGCCGGTTCGCCCATGACGAAGCCGCGGTAGACGCTCAACGCGCCACCGACGACGGGCTGGATCACGAGACACCACTGGCCGAGCTGTTCGAGGATCAGCTGGCCTGCGCCGACATGATCGTGGTCAACAAGGCCGACCTGCTGGGCGATGCGGGCGAGTTGAAAGACCGTTTGCGGGGCGAGGTGCGCGCAGGTGTGTCGGTTCTGAGCGCCGAGATGGGCCGGGTCGAGCCCGGCGTGCTGCTGGGACTGGGAATTGGCGCGGAGACCGATCTGGAGGCGCGCCACGAGATTCATCATCACCACCATCACCATGATGACGAGGATGATGATCACCACCACGACCACGCGCACGAGCACGGCCATGACGACTTCGAAAGCTTTGTGCTGGATCTGCCCGAGATCAGTGATCCCAAGGCGCTGGTTGATCGGGTCGCAGCCGCGATAGCCGATCATGGCCTGTTGCGGGTCAAGGGTTTTGCGGCCGTGTGTGGCAAGCCGATGCGTCTGGTCCTGCAAGCCGTCGGACCCCGGATCGACACCCACTATGACCGGCCCTTTGACGCAGACGAGCCACGGACCTCGCGCCTGGTTGTGATCGGCATGCACGGGTTGGACAGGGAGGCCATAGCCTCGGCCCTGCGGTCGTGAGGTTGGAGCGCGACGATACGCTGGGGCCGGATGCGCTGGCGTTGATCGCGCTCAGCGAGGCCGAACTGGCCGCGCTCTATCCGCCCGAGGTGCGGTTTGCATTCTCGCCCGAGGAACTGACGCAGGCGGGCACCCGGTTTTACGTTGCTCACGATGGCTGGGCGGTCGGCTGCGGTGGCTATGCCGTCATGCGCGACGCCAACGGTCCCTATGCCGAGCTGAAACGGATGTTCGTGCGGGCCGAGGCGCGTGGGCGCGGAATTGCCGCGCGGCTGCTGGAGGTGTTGGAGGACGGGGCGCGGGCCGAGGGGCTTCCGATCATGCGGCTGGAGACCGGCACCGACAGCCCCGCGGCGATCCGGGCCTACGAGAAGGCGGGGTATGTGCGAAGGGCTGCGTTTGGGGCCTATACCGAAAACGGGTCGAGCGTGTTCATGGAGAAACACTTGTGAGCGGTTGGGCCAGGGCCGCTGGCCGGCAGTGCCCCAGCCGCCCCTCGGGATATTTCCGGACGCTGGAAGGGGGCTGAGCGATGCACCTGCTGGCCGCCACACCTGGCATGGTCTCGGACGGGGCCGAGCCGGTCGACCCAGGGCAGAGCCCGGCGGACGTGGTGTTCCTGTCCGCAGCCGATACGGAACTGGCGGCGTTGAGCGAGGCGCGGGCGTCACTGGACGGCGCGCCGGAGCTGCGACTGGCGAACCTGTCCTGGCTGGCCCATCCGTTTACGGTCGATACTTACATCGACAACACGGCATCCAGGTCGCGGCTGGTCGTGGCGCGGGTTTTGGGCGGCGCCGCCTATTGGCGATACGCGGTCGAGCAGCTGTCGGCGCGGTTGCGGGACGCGGGCGTGGCATTTGCGGCGCTGCCGGGTGACGATAAACCCGATGACGAGTTGTTTGCCCTGTCGAACGGCATCGCGCGCGCAGACTGGGAGGCGCTGTGGGCCTATATGGTCGAGGGCGGCCCGGCCAATGCGGCCGGGTTCCTGGGGCTGTGTGGGCACCTTCTGGGCCGGGGCGACCGTCCGGCGGCGGCCGAACCGCTGTTGCGGGCGGGGTACTACTGGCCCGGGGCCGCGGCGGCGGATGCAGACACGCTGCGCGCGAATTGGACCCGAGGCGCGCCGGTGGCCGCAGTGGTGTTTTATCGCGCGCTGCTGCAAGGCGCGGGGTTGCATCCGGTCAACCAGATGGTCAAGGCCCTTCTGCGCCGGGGTCTGAACCCGCTGCCGGTTTTTGTCGCGTCGCTGAAGGATCCGGTCAGCCAGGCGACGGTCGAGGCGATTTTTGCCGATGCGGCGCCGGATGTGGTGTTGAACTGCACCTCGTTCGCGGTCTCGTCGCCCGGTGACGGCTGGGCGGCGACAGTGCTCGACGCGCCAGGCGTGCCGGTGCTGCAGGTGGTGCTGTCGGGATCCTCGGAAGAGGCCTGGGCTGAGGGCGCGCAAGGTTTGCCCGCGCGCGACATCGCGATGAACGTGGCCCTGCCCGAGGTCGATGGCCGGGTGCTGACCCGCGCCGTCAGCTTCAAGGCCGAGGCGTATTTCGACGAGGCGACGGAATGCGCCATCGCCAGCTACCGCGCGATGGGCGACCGGGTGCAGTTCGTGGCAGAGTTGGCCGCGAACTGGGTGGGGCTGGCGCGCACCGATGTCTCGGAGCGGCGGGTTGCGCTGGTGCTGGCGAACTATCCCAACAAGGACGGGCGGCTGGCCAATGGGGTGGGGCTGGACACGCCCGCGGCGGCGGCAGGGGTGCTGCAAGCGCTGGCGCAGGCGGGCTATGGCGTCGAGGATGCTCCGGAAGACGGGGCCGCGTTGATGGCTGAGGTGCTGGCGGGGCCGACCAACTGGCTGACCGACCGCGCGGCGCGGCAGGGTGGTGTGCGGCTGAGCCTGGAAGAGTATCAGGCGTTCTGGGGCGATCTGCCGTGGGAGGTGCGGCGCGCAGTCGACGAGCGCTGGGGCCCGCCCGAAGACGATCCGTTCGTCGAAGATGGGGCCTTTGCGCTGTCGGTGCTGGAGTTTGGGAACGTGGTTCTGGGGGTGCAGCCTGCGCGGGGCTATAACATCGACCCCGAAGAGACCTATCACAGCCCCGATCTGGTGCCGCCGCACAATTATCTGGCTTTTTACGCCTGGCTGCGCGGGACCTTCGGCTGTCAGGCGATCGTGCATTTGGGCAAGCATGGCAACCTGGAGTGGCTGCCGGGCAAGGCGGTGGCGCTGAGTTGGGAGTGTTTTCCCGAGGTGGCGCTGGGACCTCTGCCGCATCTTTATCCGTTCATCGTCAACGATCCGGGCGAGGGCACTCAGGCCAAGCGGCGGGCACAGGCCGTGATCGTGGATCACCTGACCCCTCCGCTGACCCGCGCCGAGACCTATGGGCCCCTGCGCGACCTGGAGATGCTGGTCGACGAATACTATCAGGCGGCTGGGCTGGATGCGAAGCGGATTGCGCATCTGCGCCGCGAGATCCTTGCGCTGATGCAGGCGACCGGGCTGGACGAGGATCTGGGCGGGGATCCAGGGGGAGATAGCGGAGATACGGATGCGCGGTTGGCGCGGCTGGATGCCTATCTGTGCGAGTTGAAAGAGGCGCAGATCCGCGATGGGCTGCATGTCTTCGGGGTCTCGCCCCAGGGGCGATTGCGACGCGATCTGGTGGTGGCGCTGGCGCGGGTGCCGCGGGGCGCTGGTGCGGGGCAGGATGCCTCGCTACATCGTGCGTTGGCCGCAGATCTGGCGCTGGGGTTCGATCCGCTGGATTGCGACATGGGCGCGGGATGGGACGGGCCCAGGCCAGAGGTGCTGGCCGGGCTGTCGGAGGATCCCTGGCGCAGTGTCGGGGACACCGTGGAGCGGCTGGAGATCCTTGCAGCGGCGCTGGTCGATCGGCGGCTTGAGGCGCCGGGAGAGGCCAGTGCTGCGGTGCTGGCCGGTGTCTTTGGTACCATCGCGCCGGCGGTGGATGGCTGCGGCGGGGCCGAGATGCAGGCGCTCCTCAGTGGCCTCGAGGGCCGCTTCGTCGCGCCTGGCCCTTCGGGCGCGCCCACACGGGGACGTCTGGATGTGTTGCCGACGGGGCGGAACTTCTACTCGGTCGACAGCCGGGCCCTGCCGACGCGGGCGGCCTGGGCGTTGGGCTGGAAGTCCGCGTCGCTGCTGGTCGAGCGGCATTTGCAGGACGAGGGCGACTGGCCGAGGGCGATGGCGCTGACGGCCTGGGGAACAGCGAACATGCGTACCGGCGGCGACGACATCGCGCAGGCGCTGGCGCTGATGGGCGTGCGGCCGACCT
>CAYWND010000296.1:0-4387 GCA_964459085.1 uncultured Oceanibium sp.
GCTGATCTTGGCGATCTCGGCCTCTGATTTCACCAGTCGCAGGGTCCGGGTGACTGCGTGGTCGCTGACCACGCGACGGCTGCCAATCAGGTTGGTGAGTTGCTCAAGCCCCCGGCGCGGCATGCGGACATGGCTTTCCATACCATCGGCCAGCCCCACCGCCGCCCCTTCGGGCAACAGGTCATTGATTGTCGCGCTCAGCAAACCGATCCCGTCATCGGCATAGTCCGGCGCGTTCCAGGTGCGGATGTCCCCGATCCAGGTTTGCGACATCAGATGCGCGCCGATGGCCGGGATCACAGCCACGGGATCCCCGTCGCAAGGCACCAGCAGGAACCAGGGGCGCGTCGGGCTCTCCCAGAACCGGGTCAGAAACCCGCTGTAATATCGGATCTCGGGCTCGGTCGTCAGCAGCAGGGCGGACAAACCATGTTCTGCCATCAGCGCCTGCGCGCGCTGGGTCCGCAACTGAAACTCGGCCTTCGTAAATCCGCGCGGCGGGGGCATCAGCCCTCGGGCCCTTCGCTGAGGATGACCAGTACCCGAGAGGTTGTATCCAAGCCAAACGCCCCGCCGCCCGCAAAAGCCGCCGCCAAAAGGCCGGAAACACCCGCCGCGCCCGAGGGCGTGGACGGGAAATCGGCTTCGGCACAGGCCGCCGCGCCCTCCAATCCCTCCTGTTCGGTGATGGTCATGTAATCGCTGGCATCCCGGGCCAGTCCCTTAAGCGCGATCAACGACGGCTCTTTGCAATCCAGTCTCCCCATCGCGGACACCGGACCGGTGGTTTGCTGCGGTGCGCCTGCCCGCACGGACGCGAACAGCGCCGGTGCAACCTCGGGTTCGACCACCACAATCCTGGGACCCCCGCCCCAGGCCTTGCGAGCATAGGCGGCGGCAGCAGTGGCCAGGCCGCCGACCCCGGCCTGAAGGAAAATGTGGGTTGGTGCGTCGACCATCTCGGCCACGGTCTCTTGCATCAGGACCAGATACCCTTCCATCAGCGTCCGGGGTCGGTTCAGATAGCCGGGCCACGAGCTGTCCGACAAAAGGATCCAGCCATTCGCCTCAGCCGCAGCCGACGCTGCCTCCATACTGTCCTGATAGGCGGCCCCTGCCCGCCGTGTTTCCGCGCCAAGTTCCCGCAACCGCATCGCGAACGCCTCGGGCACTGTTTCGGCCAAATAGACGACCGCCTTCGCCCCAAACGCCGCCGTGCCGGCCGCGACAGACAGACCATGGTTCCCCGCACTGGCAGTGACATATGTTTGGCCGTCCAGCGGGCCAGCCCGCGCGTCACGCGCAATCACATAGGCCGCGCCCAGCGCCTTGAAGCTGCCCAGCCCCATGCGATGGCGTTCATCCTTGAGGAACACCGACCCGACACCAGCGCGGCCAGCCAGCATCCGGGACTGCACCAGCGGCGTGGGCGCGGCAACCGGACATCGCGCCAGCAACTCTGCGGGCGTGTCCGCGTCAACGCTGGGGAAGGGGATGTCCGACAGGCAGTCCAGGACCGCCTCGGCCACCTCGGGGTTGCTTTGGTAATGTTCCATTCCCAAGGCGTAGCACTTGCTGCGCCAAGTCCAAGTGGGAAATCGTCGTCACAGGCAGAAGCGGCAGATTACTCTGCCGCCAGAACGCTGCCCGCTTCGGCCTGCAGCTGCGCCAGCACCGCTGCATTGCCCTCGAAATGCGCCGCCGCTCGGTCATAGGACGCACGGGCGCGATCCAGATTGCCCAGAACCGAATAGGATCGGACCAGCATGATCCATCCCTCGGGGTTGTCCGGGTTTTCCTCGAGCTTCGCCGCAAGACCGGCTACCATCCCCTCGACCATCGCTTTTCGGTCTTCCTCGGTCATATCCGCCGCCGCGGCGACATCCGCGTCCGACGGTCCCCCAACGCGCGGTGGTGGATCGAGCAGATCCAGGCCCAGCGCCGCCGCTGCCTCGTCAAGCTTGCCCAGGACGAACGGAGCCGCCGAGAAATGCTCGCGCGCGGCGTCCAGCGCATCCTGCGCGCCCGCACTGTCGCCCAACTGGGATCTGACCTCGGCCAGCTCTATCCATCCCAGATGATCCATCGGGTCGGCCGCGAGTGCGTCCTCAATCTCGGCCGCACGGGCCTGCGCAACCGGACCACGATCCGCACCACCCGCCTTCAAGATCTCTGCCGGGGTCGCATCCGGCAGGTACAGTGCGACATCAGCCCTGGTGAACCGCGCCATGTTCACGATGTCCCGGCGCACCAGCGGCATCCACGGCGCATTCGCATCCGAATCCTGCGCCAGCGCCGCCCAATCCGCCATGGCCCCCTGGAAATCCTGTGCCTGCGCCTTGGACAACGCCACGTAATACCGTGCCCTGGGGTCCGGCCCGGATTGCAGAACCTGTTCGAAGATAACCCGAGCCGCAGTCGGCACCTTGTTCCCATTGGCCAGCACCATGGCCTCGGCATAGGCCGCCAGGACGCCCGACCGGTCGCCGCCCAGTTCCGCCGCGTTGCAGAAGGCTTCTACCGCCGAGGCATAGTCCCCCGTGGTCGCATGGGACGCGCCCAGCGTCCACCAATCCTCGAACGAGTCCGGGTTTTGCGCGGTGCGTTCAATCAATAGGGCGATCCGACTGTTGATGTCACCTGCCGCGGCACGCTGTTCCAGGATCTCGGTCTTGCGCGCGGCCAGCGGCTGATCCACCTGACGGGGCGCCCCGAGCTGGGAATAGATCCCCACGGTCATGGCCGCACCCGCCAACATCAATGCCGCCGCGACCGGCAGTGATCGGCCAGAGACGACAATCCCACCATCCAGCCGCCGCGCCGCCCTCAGCGCCCGCCGCGCTATCTCGCGATGGGCGGCCTTGTGTTCGGCGGGGCTGATCAGCCCGTCGGCCAGGTCGCGATCCACCTCGTCCCGCTGATCCCGAAAGACCGAGATTGCCCCGTCAGCATCGTTCAGCTCGATACTGCCGCGCGCCAGAAACGGACGGGCGATCCAGCCAGCAGCCGCCAATGCGGCCAGGACAAGTGCTGCCCAATACAGGGTCATGAGGGTTCTCCATCCAGAATGCGTTGCGCGGCAGCAAGGTCCGCGTCATCCAGCGGCGCGGCCTCGGCCCGCCGCCGTCCCGCGCGGTGAAATGCCCAGATCGCGACGCCGCCGATGCCCAGAAACAACAGCGGCGACAACCACAGCACATAGGTCTGCCCGGCGACGCGCGGCTTCAGCAGGACGTAGTCTCCGAACCGATCGGCGACAAAGGCCAGGATCTGAGCATCACTGTCCCCGGCCACGATGCGCTCGCGCACCACCACGCGCAGATCCTTGGCAATCCCGGCATTGGAATCGAATATCGACTGGTTGCGGCATTTCAGACACCGCAACTGCCGACCGATCTCGCGCGCGCGGGCCTCTTGCTGGGGGTCCGCAAACAACTCGTCCGCGTCCAGAGCCATAACCGGGCTGCCAAGGGCCAGCGGTGACAGGGCGAGGGCCAGAACCAGGGCCAGTTTGCGTGTCATGAGCTGCTACTCCTATTCCGCGGGCTGCAACCGTGCGCGCGATTGCGTGGGCGCGCCGATCCGCAGGCGGCGGTCAGACAACGATACCAACGCGGCGGCCGAGATCAGCAACGCCCCCAGCCACATCCACGGCACACCGGGATTGTGGTAGTACCGCACGACAAATCCGCCCTGTCCGTCGGGATCGCCCAGAACGGCATAGAGGTCCCCGTGCCACAGCGTGTGGATCCCTGCCTCGGTCGTCGGTTTGCGCTCGACCGGATACCAGCGTCGCTCGGGCGTCAGCACGGCGACCGGATCGCCCTGCCGCGCGACCTCGATCCGGGCGAGCGAGGTCTGATAGTTTGGCCCCGTGGCATTGCGAACCTCGACCAGGGTGAAGTCATAGGGTCCGACCGCAACCTGCTGACCAGGATCGACCGTCTGGATGACCTCGGCCTTCCAGACCGACACCGCGATCACACCCGCTGCTGCAATTGCCAATCCGAAATGCCCCAGATACAGCCCCCAGGGCGGACCGGGGCAGACCGGCCATGCGGCGCAGCGCCACTGCCGCGCGCACCTGGCAGACCAATCCTGCGGCCCAGATCCTGGATCGTGGCCACGCCCAGCCAGGCCACGATGAACACACCCAGCAAGCCGACCGGATCGGCATGCCCCGGCCCGACCGCCACCACGGCGGTGACCAGCCCGGCCAACACAGAGGTCAGCACGCACCGCCGCAGGACCTCGCGTGGCTTGGCGCGCTTCCATGACAGGAACGGGCCGACGCCGCCGGCCAGCATGGCAAGCCCAAAGATTGGCAGGAACGTCTGATTGAAATAGGGCGCACCGACGGTGATTTTGGCCCCGTTGGCAAGTTCCA
>CAYWND010000297.1:0-4384 GCA_964459085.1 uncultured Oceanibium sp.
GCGCACGGACATCCATTCGAACAGCGCGCCCTTCTGAAACACCATACCGCGTTCCTGCGCGGGGCCGGCCACCAGATGGTCATTCAGCGACACTGTGCCTTCGGTTGGCGCCAGAAAGCCCGCGATGATATTCAAAAGCGTGGTTTTTCCACAGCCTGACGGGCCCAGCACGCTCATCAACTCGCCGGTCTTGATGTCGAGGTTTACGTCTTGCAGCGCCTGGACATGACTGCCGTTTGGCAGATCAAAGCGCATCGAAATCTTGTCGAGGATAAGACCGGACATGAGAACGAACTCCGGTTTAAGGGGATTTGCACCCGGCGCGCCAACCTGCGCGCCGGGTCGGATCCGGATCGGATCAGTTGCCTGCTGCAGCTTGCAGCGGGCCGGTGTTCACGGCAGCCTCGTAGCTGTCGAGGGCCGCATCGATCGACCCCGCGCCGACAAAGATGTCAGCCACGCCCTTCATGAAGGTCTGCGCTCCGCCGCCCAGCCATTTGGCGCCCAGTTGGTCATCAACACCGGGGAACGAGAATGTCGCCATGGTCGCGGCGGTGCCTTCCTCGTCCATACCGGCATCCTTGGCGATGACGGGGATCATGGCCTCGGCATCAGCACCACCGGCGTTCCACCGAGAGTTGGCGTCAGCGGTAACCTTGAGGAACTTGGACAGCAACTCGCTTTCCTCGGCCACGAAATTCGCCGGCGCAGAGGTCACGTCAAAAACCAGGATGCCCAGTTCTTCCTTTTCGGCGCCGGTCAGCAGGATGTTTCCGCTTTCCTTCATGCGCCGCAGCGCACCGCCCCAACCGCAGGCCATGTCGACGGAACCTTGCGCCAACGCAGCGGCGCCTTCAGCCGGAGCCATATCGACAATATCCATCGAACCGACATCTACACCAAAGTGGTTCATCTGGCTTAGGAAACCATAGTGTGCCGCGGTGCCAAGCGGTACGGCAACTTTCTTGCCGGACAATTCGCCTGCGCTGTCCTTGTCGATTTCCAGCTCGGATTTCACAACACAGTTGTCGTTGTCCGAGTACGAGACGGCCACGTCCACGATCTGGATGTCCTGACCGGCAGATGCGGCAACCACAAACGGCGGTACGCCCTGACTGACCGAAATCTGCACGTCGCCAGATGCCATCGCCGCCGACATCGCGGTTCCGGTGTCAAAGCTGACCCAGTTGATCTTGACACCCATTTCCTCTTCATAGGTGCCCATCACCTTGGCGTACTGGAACGGCATCGGCCATTCGAGGAAGTAGGCCACCGTGATTTCCTCCTGCGCGTTGGCGACACCGGCTGACAGGGCCAGCGTCGACGCGGCAAGCAGCGTCTTGAGTTTTCCGTAGGACATGTATCTCTCCGTGTTGGATCTTTTTATTGGGGATCACCTGCAGTCATGATGGTTGCCCCTTCCCCGTCGGGACAAGCAAATTCTGTCGGATTTCGCAAATTCACCGCGCGCGGCGGTGTCATTGACAAAACCTTGGGCAGGACCCGACCCACCCAGCGCCGCCATGCTACGCGCCAGCAGCCAGCAACTTGAGTCCAGTGAACAGAATTCGTGCGGCCAGTTAGCTGTCGGTTTCACCGACGATCTGGTGCATCGCTGCAAGAAATACCCGCACTTCATCCATGGAATTGTAGTGACAGAGCGAGACGCGAACGCAATCAGGGCGTCCCAGAGGCTCTAGGATGTTGCCCGAATAGTGATCCGCCTTGCGGATATGCACCCGCACCCCCCGGTCGCGCAGGGCCGCTACCAGATCCCCTGACTCGATGTGATCCACCCACAACGAGACCAGACCCTCGCGCGCGGGGTTAACAAGGCCACCGACAATCTGCACGCCCAGCATGTCACCCAATCCGGCAAGATTGCCGACACCATGCAACATGGCATTGGTCAGCGCGGTCTCCTGTTCATGGATCGCGCGGCCTGCCGCCTCGATCCGTGCGCGGCGATCGGTTTCGGCAGACACCTCTCCGCCCAGCCAGTCGAAATACGCCACCACATCCGAGAACGTGGCATAGGCGCCCGTATCACGGGTGCCAAGGTTCCAGTTGGTCTCGGGGCCGCCGCGCAGCGTTTCATGCGGCAGCGCAGTCAACCGGTCCGAGGCCCAGCCGATCCCATAGCCGTGACGCGAAAACACCTTGTAGGGTGACACGGCATAGCCATCGATCCCGCTGCCCTGGATGTCGATTTGGCCGTGACTGGCATGCTGAATGCCATCGACGATGATAAAGCAATCAGGCGATTTTGCGCGGATCGCAGCAACAACCGCCGGGACATCGACGCCCATGCCGGTCACGGGCGAGGTATGGATGATCGTCGCCACCCGTACATCGGGCGTGATATGATGCGCATAGGCGGCGGCGTCGACTGTCCCGGTCGCATCGTTGTGCGGCACCAGGTTATGAGGACGGTCGGTCACCTCGGCCCAATGCGCCATCGCGCTGCGCGTCGCAGGGTGTTCAAGGGTTGACCCCAGGGCGATACCGCCCGGCTGCGACCCAACCAGCGCCGTGCGGATCAGGCGATAGATCACCTCGGTTCCGCTTTCACCGACAAATATCTGCCCGTCAGGGGCGTTGAAAAATACCCGGGCATCGGCAATCGCCGTCTCGATGACTGTCATCAAATGGGCCGATGCAGGATTGTCCCGTCCCTGGTTGTCCGGGATGGCCGCATAGACCGCGGATGTATCGACCACGGATTTCAGGGTCAGCGCCCCGCCCGCGTTTTCGAAAAAGACTCGGGGGCCTGTGATCGGACAGGCATCGACATGGGCGAAACGATCCCGCACAGCCTCGTGCAGTCCTGGGGTGTCGGCAATCATCGCGGGCGGCGCTCCTTCGAATTTGGGCGCAACCAGCGGTAGCCCACGGGATTGCGCCCGCACAAGTCAAAGTTTGACCTTCCTGAAAATTCGTTCGGTGCTAGTCTCGCGATTGCGAATCTGGGCGAAGGACGCACGGATGGGACCGGGCGACATGACGACAGCAAGCGGGTTGACCAGCGCCACGATGCGCCGGGCGACGGGGTGTGACCTGGTAGCTGGGGCAGGCTCGACGCTCGTCAGCCATCTGTCCCGAAACGCTATCCTGATCGTCCATGAAACACCCTCTTCGCATTGCCACCGATATCGGCGGAACCTTTACTGACACAGTTCTGGTTGACCACGACGGCGCGACCCTGGCCTCGACCAAAACGCTGACAACCCATGAAAACCCTGCCGCGGGCGCGCTGGAAGGTGCGCGGCTCGCCCTGGCCGAGGCCGGGCGCGGCATGGACGAGATCGGTGGGTTTATCCACGGCACGACACTTGCCACCAATGCGCTGATCGAACGACGCGGCGCGAAAGTTGCGACCATCGCAACCGAAGGATTCCGGGACATCCTCGAGATTGCCTATGAACGCCGATACAGCCAGTACGACATCAACATCAAAAAGCCGGAGGTGTTGGTACCACGGTCTCGCAGCTTTACGGTGCCGGAACGGATCGCGGCAGATGGATCGGTTTTGGTTCCACTGGATCAGGGCGCGTTCGATCCGCTGCTAGAGGCGCTGGATGCCAGCGGGGCACAGGCTGTCGCGATTTGCCTGCTGCATGCCTATGCAAACCCCGCGCACGAGGAGCGCCTGCGCGACATGCTGCAGGAGGCGCGGCCCGACCTGTCGATTTCAATCTCGTCCGAGGTCAGTCCCGAGGCGCGCGAGTTCGATCGGATGTCGACCACGGTTGCGAATGCGGCGGTCCAGCCGCTGATGGCACGTTATCTGACCGCTCTGGCAAGGCAGTTCCAGGACCAGGGCCTGTCTTGTCCGATCCTGATGATGACCGCCGGCGGTGGTATGACAACGCTGGAAATGGCGGCGCGGTTCCCCATTCGGCTGGTCGAATCCGGTCCCGCAGGCGGCGCGATCCTTGCCGCAAGGGTCGCAAGGGACTGCGGTCTGGATCAGGTTCTCAGTTTCGACATGGGCGGCACCACGGCCAAACTATGCCTGATCGACGGTGCGCGGCCGCAGACATCGCGCCAATTCGAAATTGCCCGGGCGGCACGGTTCATCAAGGGGTCCGGCATGCCGGTGCGCATCCCCGTCATCGAAATGATCGAGATCGGCGCTGGCGGAGGATCAATCGCGGCGGTGGACCGGTTGGGACGACTCACGGTCGGGCCGCAAAGCGCGGGGTCGGATCCGGGGCCCGTTGCCTTTGGTCGGGGAGGCACCCGGCCTACGGTCACGGACGCCGATATCGCACTTGGCTATATTCAGGCCGACGGGTTTGCGGAAGGCCGCTTTCATGTGTCTGCACAGGCCGCGGGGGCGGCGATCACCGACATGATCGGAGCGCCGCTGTCACTGGACATA
>CAYWND010000298.1:0-4367 GCA_964459085.1 uncultured Oceanibium sp.
TGACCGTTCAGGCCTTCATTCAAGTGGCGATGGCCACGCACACCGCCGAGAATGCCCAGGATTTTGTCAGGATGACCCAGCGGCGGCCCGAGATCACAGGGGCCTGGACCCTGACGGGCGAGGCGGACTATCTGCTGCGCGTTTGGGCGGCGGATCTTGCGGCCCTGAATGCGCTGGTTCAGAACGTGCTGCTGCCACACCCGGCCGTCAGCCGCGTGCATTCCCAGATCGTGATGGAACGGATTAAGCCGGACGCGCCCCTGCCGCTGTAGGCCCCAAAGCGCTGGCCAGCACAAAAAAAGGCGGGGCCGTGGCCCCGCCAAACTGCTCACCTCGTTGAGGGAAAACTCGAGTACCAGCTACTGCTTCGCCTTATGCTCCGCCAAATGACGGCGGACGATAGAAAACCACTCGCCACTGTCCTTGATCTGCTTGAGACCGTCGTCCAGTACAGCGAGGTATTCCTTGCCATAGGGGTGGTTCTTGGACGTCACTGCATGCAGTGTCGCCACCTTGTCCAATGCATCATGTTTGACCACCTGATCCTGGGCGCCCAGCTTGGCAATCGTGTCGTCAGACACATCCACTGCCAGGACAACCATGTCGTAAGTTCCATCCAGCAACCCCTGGAAACATTCGGTGGGGCCATTGGGCTGCGAAAATGTGATGTTCGGCGGCATAAGCTGATCCTCCTCCATCATGAAGGTGGAGTACCCCGCCGGGCGGCACACGTGGGTGCCAAACATGTCGGTGGCCTGCAAGGGTGCCGGATAGTCGGCCCGCGTGTAGAATCCGATGATCTGCTGATACAGCGCATCAGACCAGTCCAGGTTGTTGCAGCGGAACTTGGACCCGTCGCTAAGGTACTCGACCTTGTCGCAGTTGGGTCTGAACCAAGCCATTGAGAAGTCGTAGTGAATATCCGAGATCAGTGGCTGAAGATGTGCGCCCCAATCATTCACAAAATCGATCTTGTACCCATCTTTGGGCCGGACCTTGCTCATCGCGACATTGACAACTTCGGTCAGCATCCCGCCCTGTTCCTGATCTTCGTCCAGATAGGGCGCCCAGTCGGTTGCGGTGACGATCGAGATGACGCCATCGTCACGGGCGGCCACGCGGTCGGTCGTGGCTGCGGTGCGGATGACAGATGCATCCGCGGTTGATGCCTGAAGCGGGGCATCCAGGCAGGGAATGGAATAAACATGCCCGATCTCGATGATGCCGGGGTTCCGGCCGATGACCTGAGCGTTGGCGTTGTAGATCAACTGATAGGTCTTCTGATCCCCATAGGCCCGCTCGGCGATCTTGCTCAGCGTGTCACCGCGCACAACCGTGTAGGTCGAGCCGCATTCGATCTGCTGTGCGGCAGCACCCCCGGCAGCCATGGCCAGCAGACTGCCGACCGTAAGAATTGCCCTGTATGTCATCACTCTCTCCGACTTCCCTATGTTTTCGTTCGTTGCTTATCGGCGAGGGCTGATCGCCATGGTCACCCCGACGTCCCGCCCAGTTTTCGCACCCAAATCTCGACCCGACGATCGGCTTCGCTGGCCTCACCCGTCAGACAAGCGGACCGCAGGGCATCGCCATACCCGAGCACCCGGAACCCGACCGTCAGTTGTTCTTCGACATCCGGGTTGTCCTGAAACAGCCGGTCCAGGATTTGACGGGCATCCGAAAGCGAGTCGCGGCGGGCGCGAAAAAGCTCTTCCCGCGGACCGGATAGCCCGACGAACACCAGTTCCATCCCATCCATTTTCCCCGACCGGATCAGTCGTGCCAGTTGCTGCAAATCCGCCTCGGCGCGGCCATCGAGGACGTCGCCGCCGGATATGCTGAACCGAAATGTCGTGCTTAGCCGCGAGGCCGAGTTGGTCAGCAAGCGGTAACGCTCCAACATCAAAAGGCGATCTTCATCCACGTCCGACTGTCGTGACAGCGCAAGCTGCGCGACATCAATCTCTTTCTCTGCCTGGCTGGGACGCAGGTCGATGAACCCCGTCTCGGCAATCACCTGCTGGCCCAGATCCGAGATCATGAAGTCGATCATGCCGCGCGCATGGACCGGCACGCCGCCGGGCGGTTCGTAGATATAGATCCGGCTGCTCAGCGGATAAGTTTCCGACTTTATCGTAAAATCGTTGGGCATGGTGACACGGCCGCAGCTGTCAGTGATCGGCAACATGCGTTCGCCGTCGATCGCGCCAAAACTGGTCAGCCCGATGGAGTTTGGAAATGTTGCCACTGCGCTGGCGACGCCCTGGTTGCTGTCGACCGAGATAACATTGGCGGCGATCTGCCGCTCGCCACCCTGCATCACCAGCCGGTCGAATGCCGCGCGAATGTCCGACCCAGGCTCGCGGGTAAACACGCTGATCGGCGTGTCAGATCCGCCCAGTTGGGACCAGTTTGTGATCTGGCCGGAATAGATCCCGGCCAGATCCTCGATCGACAGTTTTTCGATCGTGACATCGCGACCGATGATCGCCACAAGCCCGTCCAGCCCAATGACCCGTTCCAATCCCAGTTGTTCCAGGGCACGCCGGTCGCGGCCGGTCAGCAATGCCGCCTCGTCGTCGGAAATGGGACGCGTCGTGATCGCGACCGAAGCCTGGCCCCCGGCCAGTGCCGTGACCGCGTCCCCGCTAAGCGTCTCTCCAAGTCCGATCTCGACAATCGGGCTGCCATCGTAGGACAGAAACTGGAAAATCGTGTCGCCGTCTGGCGCACGGCCACGGGTGATGTCGGTGTCGACCTCTAGTGAATAGGCATCCAGGATCTCGGGCATCGCGCCGCGCAGAAGTCCCGCATCTCCGATCACACGGAATGTCGATGCAATCTCGTTTTGCTGGGGGCAGCCGGTACCGGAACACTGAACCTCGTTGGCGGGGATGCGTACCACGCCCAGACTGGTCTGCAGCGCATAGGTCTCTCCGTCGAATTCCAGCAACTCGCCTGTCAGATCGGTCAGGCCGTCGGTCGACACCAACCGCACGGTGTCGGCAGCAACGGAAAGCCCCAGCCCGGCCGCACCCAGGGCAAGGAATGAAACGGCAACTGCTCGACCAAAAACGCTCATGTCTTCCCAACTCTTCTGGCACCAAAAGTCCGGGGCGAAGCTGAACGAAACGAAACTGGAAACGCGAAACCCGGATTCGGAATATCCTGATTCATATATCGCGACATTGGAATTTTATGTG
This sequence comes from uncultured Oceanibium sp., assembly GCA_964459085.1. GTDB lineage: Bacteria > Pseudomonadota > Alphaproteobacteria > Rhodobacterales > Rhodobacteraceae > Halovulum. Next base: position 3,204 of record CAYWND010000298.1, read on the forward strand.
GCGATAAATGGCGAAACTTTGGCAATTAACCGTAAACCCGGCATCAATTGCCCAAAGCGTCCGCTTGCGCGTCAACATTGGTCACAGACACGGCATCTCCGACGCGCACTTCGCCGCATTCCAGAACCTCTGCCACCATACCACCATGGCCTCGCATGGCGTTGTATCCACCCGGACCCAATGCTGTCTCCATCCGGCTGCAGGGGGCGCAGGGCCCCGCGATACGCAGCAGCACGCCCCCGATACGCAGGCTCCGGCCCCGGGCTGACAGGATATTGACACCGGAAATCATAAGGTTACGGCGCAGTATCGATGGGGGCAGCCCGGGACAGGCCGCCAGTGTTGCGATCACGTCAAGATGTTCGGTCTGGATCAGGCTGACCGCCCGCTTGCCCGGGCGCGCTCGGTGGTCTCCGACCAGGCCCGACAGATCGATCATGGCCGTTACGGGTTCTGCCATCGGCACATGCCGCGCGGGTCGCAGGCCGATCCAGTCCAGTCGCCCCGTCCTGGGATAGCGCGCCAGTAACTCCGCCATCTGTTCCATGTCCTCGCCCCGTTTCCTTCTGCATCGCCGCGTTATATGACGCGGGACATGAGCCAGAACCCGCCAGATCTTCGCCCTGACATCGCGCGCCCCGCCGTACCTGGCGATCGGCGGCCGGGCCAACCCACGATCGGGATGGTCAGCCTGGGCTGTCCCAAGGCCCTGGTCGACAGCGAACGTATCCTGACGCGTCTGCGGGCGGAAGGCTATGCAATCTCGCCCGACTATGCGGGGGCCGAGGCGGTGATTGTGAACACCTGCGGCTTTCTGGACAGCGCCAAGGCCGAAAGTCTGGACGCGATTGGCGAGGCGCTGGCCGAAAACGGGCGGGTGATCGTCACCGGCTGCCTGGGCGCCGAACCCGAATACATAACCGGCGCGCATCCATCTGTTCTGGCCGTCACCGGCCCGCACCAGTACGAACAGGTGCTGGATGCAGTGCACACCGCGGTCCCGCCTGACCCGGACCCGTTTGTGGACCTGCTGCCCGCGCGCGGTGTGGCGCTGACCCCGCGGCACTACAGCTATCTGAAGATCTCGGAAGGCTGCAATCACAAGTGCCGGTTCTGCATCAGCCCCGACATGCGCGGGCGGCTGGCCTCGCGCCCGGCGCACGC
>CAYWND010000299.1:0-4343 GCA_964459085.1 uncultured Oceanibium sp.
CCTGGTGGCAGCCGTTCCTCTGCAGTCCTGCAACCGGAGATCGCGCGATAGACCGGCCTTGTCCCTCCACTGGCGCAAGCCCTCTGACGCGCGATGCTCAGTCAGTCGACCACCACCTGCGTTGGTTAGGATCAGCATCCGATCCTTCGGGGTCTCATCGATGACCTTTCCGAGCTCGGGAGTGATCGGAATGTGTGCCAAACGACCACGTTTGTTGGTTCGAACACGGAGCCTTCGACCCTGAGGCGTGCTTTCGATCGAGGCATGGGTCAGCTTGATCAGATCGCCCGGTCGCAAGCCGGTTTCACACGCGACACAGAGCAGTCTACGCACCCAAAGTGGCGCGATAGCGTTGATTGCCTCTCGGTCTGACGGCGCCCAAACGACTTCTGATCGGTCAACCTGGTAGAGCCGCGGCAACTTGTGGCAATGATGCTCAGCTATCAGACCCTCTTCCACGGCCCAGTTCAAAACACGCACCGCGTGCGTGCCCGCCATGTCGTGCTGCTTGGGTGAGTGCTTCCACTGTGATCGCCACCGATTGAGCTCACCGCGTGAGCCTCGCTCCTCAAAGATCACTGCGGGCGCGTCTCTGAAATGCTTCGCGAACCGCAAAGACCATTTCCGAAGATCAGCAATCGATCTGTGACCCTTCGGCAACGATGCGCTCGAAAGAAATGCATCCACAAGCTGAGGTGTCATGAGTGCTGATGGCTTGGGCATCTCCACAGCTTCAGCGAAAGCAATATGGAAGTCAGGGTCCCGAGGAATTTTCGCGTCGTCTTCCCAGAACTTGGGGCCGCCGCGCCATGCATAGAAGTGCCAGCGGCTCCTTCCGCTGACCAGGCGGCGTCGAACTCGATGAACACCTTTAGGGAGCATTGCTCGTCATCTTCCATTTTTCGAGTGGTGTGAGGTCTCGATCGGATCCGCCCTCTGACCAAGCTATAACGTACGAGCCATCCGGCGCCGCCTGGATACTCGCTGAAGTGAACCCCTGAGACTTTAGGGCTTCCGCGATCTCAGCGATCTCATCGGGCTTTGGTAGGTTCGGCCTTGGCACTATGTCACCAACCGGATGCGATATCCGTCCTCAAGGCCTTCGTTGATCGTCTTGAAGAGGTCCGACACCGAATCCCGCGAGAAGGTGTCGCCCAGAAGCTGCAGCGAGACGTTGGTGAGGTTCGATTCCGCCGGGGCACCGACAGCGCCCGCAGCGCTTGAGATACCTGACCCGACACCGCCGACCGACGCGGACTGGATTGCGGCAACGCTTGCGAAGCCTCGCGCGGCCACCGTCGCTGCTGCTGCCATGTTGCTGGGAAACGGCAGTTTCAGCGCTTCGGTAATACCGACATGCGTGTTGATACCGGCTTGCAGTGCTGCAACGGCCTTGCCGACGTTTTGCAGCTTCTGGCCACCGGCCTGCGTTGCCTGTGTGAGCGCCCCAAAGAGATCGTTCTGAATGGCCAACCGGTCCTGCGCGCTCTTGCTTTCGATCCGGTTCATCGCCTGAGCATGGGACTCCGCCGTGGCCTGCTTGAGTTCCTGATATTCTTCCTCGGCCAGTAGCCCGGCTTCGTGAAACTCCGCGAGGCGCATCAAATCGTCTTCGTAGCGCTTGGCCTGCAACTCGGCTTCGGTCGCCAGATTACGCCGCATCTGTTCGAGATCTGCCTCAGTGGGACCGAGTGACCGGCCGCCGCGCCGTCCTGTGCGAGAGGGCTTGAATTCGGAGACTTTCTCGGGGTCGTAGGTCTCTACTGGTGGGGGTCCATTTCGGCCTGTTGGTAGAGAGATCCTCGCTGGCGCCCCATCCTGATCTTGAACGAAGGGGCTGGGTTCACCCACACCAGTCCGATTATCAACACCATCGCGTAGCTGCTGGAACACGGTAACTGCTGCGCCAACCTTTGCGGTCAAGTCTACGATCGACGGTATAACGTCTTCGGAAATCCAACGCGAAAGCTGCAGCAGCTCGTCTGCATTCTCCATCACCGATTTCGTGAAGCCGGCGCGCATCGTGTTAGTGATTTTAACCAGTGTGTTGTCCAACTCCACGCCGTTCTGGATCATCTCCTGATCCATGACCAGACCTGCGCGCTCCGCCTCTTCTCCGAGACGCTTGAACTCGGCGCCGTTGTTGCGCAGAAGCGGCAGAAGCCCGGTCGCATCATTCGCGATCGCCTCCATGTAGAAGGTCATGCGCTCCTGGCTGACGTTCGCCTTCTCAAGGCTGTCGACATAGAGTTGAAGCGCCTGCGGGCCCGAGAGGTTGGCAAACTGCTCAGCCGTCACGCCGACCTGGGGCGCGATGTTCTCAAAGAAGTCCGCCATCGGGCCGCCGCCGGTCGCGAGGAAATCGCCGACCTTGTCGTTCACGTCCTTGAGGATATCGGAGAGCTTGTCCTGCTCGATGCCAACGGTCTGCGCAGCAAAGGACATGCGCTGGAACGTCTCGACGCTGGTGTTGGCGATGTTGGAGAGGTTCTGGATGTCCTTCGCGGCCTGGGTCGCGTTCTTGGCGATCGCCAAGACACCAACAGACAAGGCGGTGACCCCCGCCGCGGACGCTGCTGCGAACCGGCCTAGTTTCGAGATCCCTCGACCCAGGCGGTCGACCCGCCCAGAGAATCCCTGGACTGTTCGGTCAGCACGACGCATCGCCCGCGCAAGCGGGCTGATATCCGCGCCAACTTTTACGGAGAGTTTTGGATTAGGCATTGCGGCATCGCCCTGTTCTTGGGGCGCTCTCATCAAGCAAGTAAAATGAAAGCGCCCACCCGGTCATCTGATCAGACGCCCGGATTCTGGTACCAGGTGCGCCAATCGGTAAATGCCGCTCCAAAGTCGAGAATGACCTTCCATTCCATCCCTTCGACTTCCCAACCTGGCCGTTCTTCCACGCGCGGCCCCTCGAAGCCATCGAGGTAGCTGTATGCCAGCCCCTCTCCCAAAGAAGGATCAGCGACAACGTACCAAGCGTTGGTGTCGGTGAGGCCAGGCTCAACAAAGACCCTGAGGCGTCCCGAGAACTGGTTTACGCGGTCCACCTCGTTGGGATTGATGTTGGCCACCAACTGAAGAGCCGACCCCTCCAACTCCGGCGGAACCACCAATGCCCAAGGCCGCACATCGATGACCTCGCCTTGCAGCCCCACCTGGCGCCGCATCGCTGTGGTGGCGGCTTGCACTGTGGTCACGCTCAAAGATCCGCCGCTCGAAGGAAGGTTGCTGTGATTGGCATCGAAAACCGGATCACCATCACGCATAGACTGCCCCATTCCGGAGTTTGCCAGAAGCGGAGCGGTGACAACCTTCCTTGCGGTGGTGGTTGCGCCTCTCGCCATCTCTATCGGGATCTGAGCGAAAGCCGAGAGATTGTCGTTCACGAGAGCCTCCCGGGTCAGCCGGAAACCTTTTCGATAGGTCTCGATCAGCGGCGCGTACTCACCAGACTCCAAGAACGTTCCGTAGGTCAGTTCGCTGTTCTCAGCGCCCTTCTTGAGTTCAGGCCCCGTTGACAATCGCGGTCTGGTTCTCAACCGAAAATCTGGGCCAGAGAGTTGACTGGCAGCCTGCATGATCTCTGGCGTTTGCTGCTGAAAGGACTGCGCAAGTTCCAGATTGATCACCCCTGATAGGACGATCGGGAAGTCGCTTGTCGTGTGGCCGGCAGCCATCGTAAAACGATTCAGCGCACCCCTCGCACTGAGGCGGGAAGCGCCTGCTGCCATCTCGCATTCAGAGGCAAGTTCTGCGAAGCTCATCTGAGCAAACTCTCGACCTTGTTTGGGCTCATGTGCAGGGTTCATGCGGGCGCGAACGCCGTCGATCATCTTCGCCTGGAAGTCCGGTCCCCGCGAATAGTCCGCCCCCATTTTCGTTTGTTGGGTCGGCGGCGGCTCAGAGCGCATCCGGATCTCGCAGGCCTTTTCGATGATCGGGCCGGCCAAGTCTTCGGGATCAATCCCCTCTACAGAAGCTATGAAGCTCTCGATGTCGCCTGCCTCGTAGTCTTCCATCTGCGCGAAGGCCTCGATCCGGAGAAAGTGGGGCAGGTAGTCCGCGGCAGTCTCAGCTGGTTTGCCGCTTCTTTGCAGAAATCGAGCCATCCTCTCGACGGCCAGCGGTTGCACGGGATGATCGGGATCAAGCGATGCGTTGACCTGCGCAAGAAAACGCGCTGTCGGTTGGTTCTCCTGCTTCTTTCGCTCAAAGATCTTCATGAGCTGCTCCTTAGTGACTGTTCGATAAGTTGTGCTGGTGCCGCCTTGAAGACTCGGTAGTCAAAGTGGGCGACCGCGCGCGGCTTCTCGTCGGTCGTCTCAATCCTGTCGATG
>CAYWND010000300.1:0-4327 GCA_964459085.1 uncultured Oceanibium sp.
TACACTCTTACCCTTCGAGGCGCTCCTGCGTGATGACCGCATCCGAGATCGATTGCTTCGCAGTCTGTTTCCAGTAGTCGTCCAGCGGAACCGGCAGGGCACCGTAGTATTCCGACTGCGTCAACGCATCGAGCGCACGCGCGCGTCCCGAGTCGGTCAACTGATAGCGCAGCTCGGCCGTAGTCGAGGCCCCGCGCGCACCCAGCGTTTCCATCAGGTTGTTTTCGCGGCATATGTCGATCAGTTCCTGCGCGATGGGCGGTGTGACGCACAGCGCCTCGGCCGTGTCGTTCAGCCCCGACAGGTTGCGACGGAAAAATGTCTTGAGCAGGATGTCCCGCATCATGACCATCTCGAGGCCCAGATCCTCGAGGTGCAGTGGTGTCCGAGGTGCCGAAGCGGCCGACGGATGCGAGGCCATGTCGTTCATGTGAAATCCCCAACTTCGAACGGAATTCAGAAATGCTAGGCGAAGCCTGATATTCAAAAAAGGCATTTTTACGTTGCCAGCATGTTAAAAGAACGCCACGTTGCAACAAATCCGGTCGAGCAGGATCGAAAAAAGCCCCATGTCCCTTGCCCCGCTTCGCTATGCGCTGGTGCTTTTGGCTGTGCTGGCAGCCCTTGCCGGTATCACACTTTTTCCCGGTGTGTTGCGGGTCACCGGGCACGAAGTGGATTTAATCCAAACCCTTGATATTTCGTATCGAATCCTTGATGGCGACAAAATCCATCAGGATTTCATGACACCTCTGGGAGTGCTGGCCTTCCTGCCGATCATGGTGTTCCTGGAGGCCGGATTCGGACCGGGCACATCCTACCTGATGGCGCAGTTGCTGGTGGCCGCTTTGGTGCTGCCCGGCATCTGGTGGGTCGGATGCAGCAGATTTGTCGGAAAGCTGCGCTACGCCTACGGAATCGCAATGGTTCTGCTGGCAGTGGCGCTGATCTTCGGCGCCGCGAATCCCGCAATCACCACCTCTATGTACTACAATCGCTGGGCCTGGATCCTGACCGGATTCGTGATCCTGGTCCTGATGATCCCTGCGCGGGACGGCTGGCGAGCGCCGATCTTGGATGGCGTGCTTCTGGGGCTGGCGTGTGCAGCGCTGGTGCTGATCAAGGTAACTTACGTGATCGCGCTGGCGCCTTTTGCCTTATTGGTGGTTTTGCAGGACAGGGCCCTGTTGCTGGTTTTGGCCGGGGTTCTGACGCTTGGGGCCGCACTTGGTCTGGCCACGGTCTCGCTGGGTGGCATGGCCTATTGGCAGGCCTATGCGGGTGACCTTCTTGCGGTCTCGGGCAGTGATGTGCGCAGCTTTCCCGGTGTCCCGCTGGCAGACATGGTCGCCTCGCCCGCGAACCTGCCGATGACCGCTTTGCTGGTGCTTGCGGTGGTCTATTGGCGCAAAGTGGGACTGGATCGCGCCGGGCTGCGGCTGCTGATTTTGGCGCCGGGGCTGATCTATATCACCTGGCAGAACTGGGGCAACGATCCCAAGTGGCTGTTCTTTCTGGCACTGCTGTTGTTGGCGCTGGCCCCGGGTGCGGGGGCAAAGCCCTTCATGGGTGTGCCGGCGGGGCAGTTCCGGGGCATCCTGGCACTGCTGGCCCTGGTTCTGTACGCGCCGTCCATGATGAATATCGCGATGTCCACGCCGCGGCATATGTCCTTTCCGGCCGAGGGGTACTCGCCGCTGTTCCGGGATCTGGCCAAGGCCGATATCGAGATCCTGACGGCGAAGTCCTATCGCCCTGAGGCCACTGTTTATCTGGACGGTATCCTGCCACCCGCAACTGGCCAAACGGACGACGAGGACGCGACCGAGGACACCGCAGTGACCCTGAACGGCGAGGTGCTGCCGGATTGCAATCTGCGGTTCGGCCTGATCGGTTGGACCTACACCGCCGTTGCCCAACTGGGCGCGTTCGAGGGCGCACCGGGCCGCCGTATCCTGGTGGCAGATATCTACGACCACCTGTGGATGTTCGGCCCGTTCGAGCGGACCGGCAGCATGGCGCCATGGTACTACGGCACCGAGGACGGGTTCGAGGGCACGGAAATGGTGCTGGTCCCGCTGTGCGCCGTTTCGGCACAGGCCCGCAAGCTGAAGCTCGAGCGGATGGCGGATCTGGGATGGACCCTGGACGAGGTGTTTCGAACTGACCTCTTTATCCTATTGAAACGGGCAGATTGAACGCCCGTATCGCCAGATAGAATGACAGGCCGCCGGACAGTCCCAGGCCCATCGGGAACTTCTTTGCCGACCAGGAGACCCAATCCGGGGTAGCTATGCGAATGGCCGGGACCGCTCGGGCGACCCGGTGAATAACGACAGCGGCCAGCAGGCACACAGACAGGACGAAGAAGAAAAAATACAAGTCCTGAGGTGCGACAAAGGGGATGAAGGCCGCGATATACTTGGCGTCCCCGCCGCCCATCACGCGCAGTGCGTTCAAGGCAAAGCCAATAACAAAGGCGGCAAGCGCGATCCCTATGCGCGTAAGGTAATCGCCGAACGGCAGCAGGATCAGGCCCAGGACCAGGAACAGGCAAAACACCGAGATGTTGAACCCGTTCCAGATCTTCATGTATTTCAGGTCGCTCCACGCCGCGAACAGCGTGAAGGGCAATGTGGCCCAGAAAAATACGGTGTCGGGCGACATCGAAAGCCGGTCAGCGCGCGACCTGACGGTTCAGCGCCTCGAGCTTGTTGGCTGCTTCTTCGAAGTAAGTTGGCGAGGTCTCGAGCGCCTCTTCCAGCAATCCCCGTCCGCGGTCCACATCGCCGTTGCGGATCGCCTGCAGCGCGATGTTGTGCAGCAGCTTGGCCCGCTCGACCCGGGTCAGGGGCACGACCGGCAGGTCGTATTCACGCCGCTTGGCCCGGCTGATCGCCAGGTTGTTCTTGGGCGAGAACATGGTGCTGTCGTTGGTGATCGACCGCAGGAACATCTCTTCGGCATCCGCGCGATCGCCGCGCGCCATCTTCGAGATGCCCCAGTTGTTGTAGATCGGCGCCTTGCGCGTGGTCAGACCGGCCGCTGTGTCATAGAAACTGTCGGCCTTCTTCCACTCTTTCCGGAAATCGGCAATCATCGCTTCCAGCCGGTAGCGGTCATAGGTTTCGACCGTGGGCGGGATGGCGTCCAGCTGCGCCTCGGCCTTTTCCCAGCCAGCGGACTGGATCAGGGCCTCGGCATAATAGAGCCGATCCAGATCGGTCAGCGTGCCCTTGGCGTCCATGTCCTGATAGGCTAGCGAGGCCTCTTCGGGGCGGTTCGCCTTCATCAATGCGCGCGCATAGCCTTGCTGCAGATCGACGCGGTCGGGGTTTTCCGACAGGGTCTTGCGGAAATACGCGACCGCCTGGTCGGGATCCGCGAAATCCAGCATGATCGAGTTGAGGCCGCTTTCGTCAATTACGTTCAGCGGGCTGAGGCTTTCGATCGCCTCGCGGTCTGCGTCCGGGTCGGAACACGCTGAAAGTGCCAGAATCGCAATCGTCGCCGCCATTCCCAGGCGGGGTGCTGTCGGGATCATGGGCCTCAAACCTTCTGCTCGGTTGTTATTCGGTTTCGCCTAACAGAAGATACCTCCCATTACCCCGTCTGACCAAGCGAAAATCGTCGTCGCCCGCAGATGCGGGGATTTCGTTGGCAATTTTGGCATCCATCCGCCGCAGATTTTCGGCGATATCGGGGGTCAGACCGCTATCCAGCAGAAATGCGACGCGAAATGCCTCGCGCGCTTCGCCGAATTTGCCGCGCAGATCCAGGGTGACACCCAGGTTGTTCCAGGCCGGGATGAAACGGTCGTCCTTCTCCAAGGCGCTGCGCAAAATGCGTTCGGCTTGCCCAAGACGTCCAAGGCGCAGGTTGGCGGATCCGATGGCCGAAATTGTGTCGACCGTAAGCCCCTGTTCGACGGCGGCCAGGTTATAGGCCTTGAGCGCGGATTCGTACTCGCCCGCGGCCATCAGGCGGTGGCCGACTTGCAGGCCGTCCACGCCTTCGGCGAACCCGCCTGGTGCTGGGCCGACCTCGCCGGGCAGGGGGGCCAGGCGTCCAGGATCGGTGCAGGCGGACAGAAAAACCGCCGTGACGAGGATCGGCACGGCGGTTCGGAAACGTGATGTCATTGGGTCAGAGCAGGGCCGTTACGATGTCATAGACCGATGGGCCGACCAGGATGATCAAGAGCGGCGGCACGGTGAACATCATCGTACCCAGTGTCAGCTTGGTGGGCAACTTGTTGGCCTTTTCCTCGGCCCGCATGACCCGTTTGTCGCGCATCTCCGAGGCATAGACCCTGAGCGCATCCGAG
>CAYWND010000301.1:0-3010 GCA_964459085.1 uncultured Oceanibium sp.
ACCACCAGAAAGAACGCGTCCTGCATCTTGCGGTGCAGCCAGATGATGCCGGTCAGGCCGCAAAACACCTCGCGCTGACCGCGCTCTTTTAGCACCGGTGCAGCCTCGCATCCTGACAGGTTCGGTTCGGGGCGGGTCATGCAGCCTCCGACACTGTCTGGGCTGCATCAGCGCGCGCCATGCGGAATTTCAGCAGGAATTGGGCGGCGTTCAAGACGTAAGCCGCGTAGGCCGCAAGCGCCAACCACATCTCGCCCGCAGGCGACAGCGCCCCGGTCACAAGGCTGGCGACATAGCCCAGGTGCAGCGCGATTACCGCCATGGACACGACGTCCTCCCAAAAGAACGCGCGCGCGAACAGGTAACGGCCGAATACCACCTTCTCCCAGATGGCGCCGGTGACCATGATGGTCAGCAGAAGCGCGGTCTTTATCAGGATGGAGATGGTCGCCAACTGATAGCCAAGTCCAGTTGACAGGTACCTCAAAACGAAGATCAGGCTGATGACGAAGACCAAAAACTGCAGGGGCGCAAGAATCCCCTGAACTTTCGTCCAGATTGTCTCGTCCCTGCGCCATCGTTCCTCTGGTGTGTATAGCGCTGTTTTCAAAACCTTTTTCACCGTCGCCAACACCATCGCCAAGCGAAGCCCATATTGGGTCCGCGCCAACAGGGTAAGCGGGGGTGCAAATATGTCAACTTAAACTTACATAAGGAAAAATTGACACTTTTGGCGTATACCAACTTCCGAACGAGGGAAATCGGCGAAAAACGCCAAATGTTGTCGACCTCTCCAGACTAGGGAGAGGTCGACATTTCAACTGTCCATTTGATTTGACATGTATAGGTGTACGTGGTTGTCTGGAGGCAGCGGTCGCGGTATGTCGGATCATCCGATTCTATCGGCACGCTTGGCAAGGATCGGCAGATGTCCATCCTGGAACTGATCGCACGGCGATCAAGACTCAACGCTGCCGCGTTCTCTCTCCCGGAACTTCTGGCGGAGCAGGCGCTGTCGCAGCTCCCGCGCAAGCAGCGGCCTGCAGTGCACAGGCTGCTGGTGGAGCATCTTGGCCATCGACTGCTCGAAGATGAACCGGCCCCGGCGGCTGACTATGTTGCGACACTTCTGTCGCATGGCATGGATTTGGACCGACTGGTGTGCTCGATCCTGACGGAAACCGCGGTGTATCTAGGGGACTGCTGGGTCAACGATGCGCTGACCTTCACCGAAGTCACGCATGCCATGGGCAATCTGATGCAGGTGACGCGCGACGTCACGGCGATCGTGCCTGGCGCCCCGCAACCCGCGCCCAGCGCACCCCGCATTCTGCTTGTCCGGACGCCGGGCGAGGATCATTTCTATGGCATGACCGTCGCCGCCTATCGACTGCGGGCCAGCGGCGCACTGGTGCGACTGGATTTCTCGGGCGATGTCGCCGAGATCTGCCTGACCGCCACGTCTCAGGATTTCGATGCCATCGGGTTCAGCGTCGGATCGGATGTTTCTGAGCCCGCGCTTGGGGACACGATCAGCAAGGTCCGCAAGGCGACACCAGATGCCATGATACTTGTCGGCGGGGCGGCGATCGAACGCGACCGTGACATGGCGCAACGCGCGGGCGCGGATCATGCCATCGTCAGCGACGACGAGTTGAAGGACCTGTTTCCCGACCACTTTCACCCCGTGGAGTTCTGGAGTATTGCAAGATGACGTGCAGCTTCGGGCCCCATAAGACGACTTTGGTACCGCTTTGAATAAATCAGGCTTCTTTCAAACCCCTGCTGACGGGTTCCTGCTGCTGCCAAGCGATCCGGTATTGCGGATGGTCGCGAATTCTTCGGATTTCGCCCTGATGCTGGATACCGAAGGTGTGGTTTCCGCAGCCTATGCCGGCGGTGACACCCTGATTTCCGAAGCCATCGCCAGTTGGCGCAATCAGCCGTTTGCAGAGACGCTGACGGTCGAGAGCCTGCCAAAGCTTGAAAAGCTGATCAGCGCCGCGCATGCCGGGGACGCGCCCCGCTGGCGGCAACTCAATCACAAAACCGGGGGCCCGCAGGATCTTGCGGTCAGCTATTCTGCCGCCGCGATGCCGGACGGGCAAATTCTGTTGCTGGGCCGCGACAAACGCGAGGTCTCGATCCTTCAGCAGCGCCTGGTTCAGGCGCAGATGACAATCGAGCAGGATTACGAACGCATCCGTCAAGTAGAAAGCCGGTATCGCGTCCTATTCGAGACCGGCACTGATGCACTGGTGATCCTGTCTTCGGAAAACGGCCGGATCCTCGATGTCAATTCGGCCGCCAGCCGCTTGCTGGGACGCGAGCCTGCGGATCTGGTAAATCGCTCGTTCCACAACAAGATCGAACCGGCCTCGGCCCGGGTTCTGGACGAAACACTGGAAACCGTGCGCAGCAAGGGCGGACAGAAATCCGTCATTGTGATGCTGAAAGGCGGGGACAAGCAGATATGGCTTGATGCGCTGCTGTTCCGGTCGGTGTCGGATACGCTGATCCTGTGCCGCCTGCGCCCGCAGGCGATCGTGGCCAGTGACAGCCACCCATTCTCGGACGCGCTGCTGGATCTGTTCCAGCATTCGGGCGACGCCATCGTGTTCACAGACAAGGACGGGACGATCCTGCGGTCAAACGCCGCCTTCCAGTCGCTGGCAAATATCGCGATGGCCGAGCGGCTGAAGGACGAAAGCCTGGGGTCGTTCCTGGGTCGGCCTTCGGTCGATCTGAACGTCATGATCACGAACGCGGAACGCAACGGGCGCCTGTCGATCTATGCCACCACGCTGCGCAGCGAATATGGGTCCGAGATCCCGGTTGAAATTTCGACCACCTACCTGCCGGATCAACAACCACCCGGCTTTGCCTTTGTGATCCGCGATGTATCCAGGCTCGAGGCGTCGCGCCAATCCGGATCGGCGCTATCGTCCGAGGCGGTGGAGCATGTCATCGACCTTGTGGGCTCGACCCCGCTGAAAGAGCTGGTCCGGTC